>JBOFSR010000071.1:0-9192 GCA_051651645.1 Treponemataceae bacterium
AATGCGGATGTTGGGTTACAAATGCCTGATTTTAGGAGTAGTGAGCGGATTTTTTCGCTTATTGTGCAAGCGGCAGGGCGAGCGGGGCGCTATTTTCCTGATGGTAAAGTAATTATTCAAAGCTATAATCCTCAGCGTAGTGCAATTGCGTTTGCGTGTAAAAATGCGATTGCTGAGTTTTATGAAAAAGAGCTTGAGCAGCGCCAGATTTTAGGATTTCCTCCCTTTAGTCGCCTTATTCGGCTTGTCTTTCGCTCAAAATCAGAGCAACTTGCTGAAGAAAGTGCCTTTGAAGTGCTTGGGATTTTGACTTCTTTGTATGAAGCTAACAAAACTACTTTTCCAAGTACGGTAAGCATACTTGGCCCTTCAGAGTGTCCTCTTTCTTTAATTGCACAAAACTATCGCCACCAAATTTTATTGCGTTCAAGGCACCTGCATAATTTGCAAGTACTCTGTAAGGCCTTTATACAATCCTATAAGCAAAAAGCGGGACTGTATATTGAGATTGATGTTGATCCAAGCCACTTATTATAAATAAAAAAACACCCCACAATTGATTATATCAACGGTGAGGTGTGACTTTGCTACTCTTTGTTTAGCCTAAGATTGCAAGTAAAACGCCTGCTGCAACAGCCGATCCAATAACGCCTGCGACGTTTGGCCCCATTGCATGCATGAGTAAGAAATTATTAGGATTGCTTTCAAGTCCAACTTTGTTTACAACGCGAGCAGCCATGGGAACAGCGGAAACTCCTGCGGCTCCAATTAATGGGTTGATTTTGTTGTTTGCACCTGAAAGAACATTCATTAACTTTGCAAGTAAAACGCCACCAGCAGAACCTACTGCAAATGCTAGTAAACCAAGAAGAAGGATGCCCAGCGTTTCAAGTTGTAAAAACTTATCGGCGGCAAGCTTTGAGCCTACGGCAAGTCCTAATAAAATTGTTACAATATTGATAAACTCATTTTGAGCAGTTTTTGAAAGTCGCTCTGCAACACCTGATTCTTTTAGTAAATTACCAAACATTAAAGCACCAATAAGAGGGGCTGCATCAGGGAGTAAGAAAGCTACCATTACGATAACTGCAAGTGGAAAAATGATTTTCTCTCGTTTGCTTACAGGACGAAGTTGGCTCATTACAATTTCTCTTTCTTTTTGCGTTGTCAAAACCTTCATAATTGGTGGCAAAATAATTGGAACTAATGCCATGTATGAATAGGCAGCAACGGCAATTGCACCCAATAAATCAGGTGAAAGGCGTGATGCTAAGAAGATTGCAGTCGGGCCGTCAGCTCCTCCAATAATACCGATAGAGGCGGCATCTCGTAAGCTAAAGTTGAGCAATCCTGTTTGTGAAAGTGCAAGGGCTCCAAGCAATGTGCCAAAAATACCAATTTGTGCTGCAGCTCCAAGGAGTGCTGTTTTAGGATTTGCCAACAGTGGGCCAAAATCAGTCATTGCACCAACGCCAATGAAAATAAATAGCGGAAATAACCCCGATTCAATACCAAAGCTATAGATTTGCCCTAAAAACCCACCAGAAGTAAAATTACTTACAAAAAAGCCATTAAAAGCAAGCACAATAGGAGTGTCTGCAATCCCTGCTAAAGGAACATTGGCAAGAATTCCACCAATTCCAATTGGAATAAGCAATAGTGGCTCAAAACCTTTTGCAATAGCAAGCCATACTAAAAACAAGCCAACAATAATCATGATGGTGTTTCCTAGTAATGGATGTAATTGACCTTCCTTTTTTTGCGGAGGTGAAATATACTTTTCAAACTCTTTTGACTTTGACTCAAATATCTCATTGTACTTTGCTTGCATTTGCTCTTCTTTTTTAGCAGAGGCATCTGCGTCTTCAGCCATAAGCGTTCCAAATGCGGTTGACTTAAAAAGAGAAATCAAGGAGTCCTTAAACGAGCGGGCATGCTCTTGTGGAGCTGAATCTTCACTTGCTTGACTTGCTGAAGTACTGTGGTCATGACCATCACCGTCAAAGTGGAGTTGCCCTGCCTCGTCAACGAAGGCACCTTCAGGAAAATCTCCATCAGGCATCTCTTCCATGTTTAGCTGTTGAGGATCAACATACTGATTATCACCATCTTGATACTCTTGTGCAAAAAGACTAAAACTTGCAACAAAAAAGAATGCAAGTAGAATTAATTTATTGTTCATATTATACCGTTTCTCCCATTATCCAACGATAGCCAATTCTTGACCAGCTTGCACTTGATCACCTTGCTTTACTTTAATTTCTTTTACTGTTCCTGCACTCGGTGATTTAATCTCAATTTCCATCTTCATTGATTCAACTATTAAAACAGTTTGACCTGCACTAACACTTGTCCCCTGTGGGGCAATGATTTTGAAAATAGTTCCTGGTAATCCTGCAACAACAGGTGTTCCAGAACCGCCCGCTGATGGTGCTGTAGCCACTGGTGCACTACTTGCAGGAGCGGCAGCTGCTGTGCTTGCAGAGCAAGCATTTGCGTCAATGCCATCTTTTGTTGTAAAGTCATACGAAACACCATTGACAATAGCCTTGTTTCCGTCAATCTTTACGCCATAGTTTGCACCGCCAATTGAAACCGTAATGCCCTTTGATGCAGAGCCTGCAGCAGTTTCCTTGCGTATACCAAGCTTTGCCTCGCCTTTAAGGAATTGAATACCCTTTTCTTCACAGCAAGAAGCAATAAAGACATTCTCATCGCTTAGGTCTGTAATACCTGCAGCCTTCAATGCCTCTTCGGCAGCTTTGCGGCCTTTTTTTGTATCTTCATCATCAATATCCATTGAAGAACGAGTTGTAGGCTCAAGCCCTAATTGCTCGCTTGCAATCTTTATAATTTGTGCATCTGGTGCTGTTGGTGTTTTGCCAAAATAGCCTAAGACCATTCGTCCATAACCCTCTGCAATCTTCTTCCATGAGCCGTACATAACGTTGTTTAATGCTTGTTGGAAGTAAAACTGTGAAACAGGTGTTACTGATGTCCCAAAGCCACCTTTTTCAACAACCTCAGTCATTGCTTTAAGTACCTCAGGGAATTTATCCATAATGCCATTGTCTCTCATCATTTGGGTGTTTGCTGTTAAAGCTCCCCCTGGCATTGGTGCAAATGGAATGAGCGGCTCAACCGTGCGGCTCTCAGGTGGCAAAAAGTAATCTTTCATACACTCTTTTAGTATTTCTTCAACCTCACGGATCTTATTAATATCAATGCCTAAATCAAAATCAGTTCCCCGTAGTGCATGCCACATAACCATCAAGTCCGTTTGGCATGTTCCCCCAGAAACAGGAGCCATTGAAAGATCGATACAGTCAGCACCAGCTTCCAAAGCCGCCTTGTATTGTAAAGACGCAATACCTGCAGTTTCATGACTGTGCATTTGAATACGAATATCCTTGCCAAGCAACTTGCGTGCCTCTTTAATGGTATCGTATACCACTTGTGGCGTTGTTGTTCCTGAGGCATCCTTAAAACAAATAGAGTCATATTGCACTTCTTTAATAATGTCTTTTAATACCTTAATATAAAACGCAGCGTCATGTGCCCCTTTGCATCCAGGAGGAAGAGCCATCATTGAGACCACTACTTGGTGATGAAGACCTGCCTCTTTAATACATTTACCGCTGTAAATAAGATTGTTTACATCATTTAATGCATCAAAGTTACGGATAGTCGTAATACCATGCTTTTTGAACATCTGCGCGTGCAAGTTAATCATTTCACGTGGTTGAGACTTAAGGCCAACAACGCTTACCCCACGAGCCAATGTTTGTAAATCAACATTAGGGCCAACAGTCTTACGGAAGGTGTCCATAACGTCAAAGGCGTTCTCCTTGTTATAGAAAAACGCACTTTGGAAGGTTGCTCCTCCACCAGACTCAATATAGTTAATCCCTGCATCTACACAGGCTTGTACTGCTGGCATAAAATCCTTAGATAAAACGCGAGCGCCATATACTGATTGAAAACCGTCTCTAAAAGCGGTAAGCATAAACTTTACTTGTTTTTTAGCCATATCTTTATTCTCCTAAATAAATTACTCTCTAAACAATAACTGCGTGTGTTTTCCACAGTCATTCTTTTGTTATAAACGAAAACCGATGAAACTCATCGTAATTGTAAGCTATTTCTTTAACTTTGCAATAGCAATAGCTGCTGCAATAAGACTTGTATCACCTGCGTGCGACGTTGTAGTTGAGGGCTGTGATGAGGCTGTGTCTTCAATAGGGTTTAAAATATCAATTGCCTTAACAACTCTACCAATACCTAACATAACAAATACAAGCAAAACAAGGAACAAGACAACGGTGCCCATTCCAATTAGCATGATTTGAAATCCTTCTGCTAACATAATTTATACCTCCATATAGATTATCAGCGTATGATAAACACAGCCTGTGAGGGGTGCTATCCATGCACTGATTTGTAATTAAGACTCCCTGTATAGTACTGATAAGAAATCTTACATCATCTGTTCAGTATATATCTATATCCAATTTATTACAAGGACTTTTATCGGCACACACATTAAAAAGAAGAAAATACCACGCTCGGTATAGCACCCCCTTTCCTGCCTTGTAAACCAAGCCTGTCGTTAAACATGAGGGGCGGGGGGAGCCATCCTTGTTGGGCTTTTTTGGCTGTACTTCCTTAAGGTAAGCCCTCCATTAGTATGCGCTGGTATGCTGATCCTGTGTATGCGCGAGTGTCTAAGCAGTACCTATGCGAGTCTTCTCGTATGCTTTGAGGGTTTCGCTCCTTGTAGTGTAGTAAAGCCTTGTCTGTAGGGTTAAAGTCCCGCCAATCATATTTTACAAAGAGCCTCTAAACATCAGTGCTAATACTCCGATTATAAAAAGGAGAATACCTATTCTACGGTATTCTTTGTAGGATCTTCTACACCTGTGCAGGGTATGGCGTGTAGAACGTCGGATATGTTTTGCTGGTCACTATGGGCGCTTCTCGTGCCTATCATAGGGGGCAGTCTGTTGTATTTTAGCATGTGGAGGTTAAACTATGTTAGAGTATTCATTACGTAAAAACCTATTAGACAAAAAAGAGCTATCGTACATGGCTCAAGTGAGTGAGGATCACTCCTGTTCAAACGAGCAGTTGATCACTCTTATGGCAAACCGTGGCACCACTATAACACGCTCAGACATCGTTGCGGTTCTTCAATTGTATGAGGAAGTCTTAGGCGAGCTTATCAGCAGTGCACGTCCTATCAACACGTCAATCATTAATACGCACTATAGTATTAAGGGTAAGTTTGAGGGTATGGATGATTCTTTTGATCACTCGCGGCACACCATTGCAATGAACGTCAGCCTTGGCGTAGGTCTTAAAGACAATCTTTCTTTAATTAAGACATTCAAGGTTCAAGGCTCAGACACCAATCCCCTTATTACTGAGGTTGCCGATATTACTACTCATCAGATTGATAGCCAGTTGACCAAGGGAGGCTCTATAAACATTATAGGACGGCGTCTTAAGTTTGATGAGTCCGATATAGAGCAAGGAATCTTTTTGATTGCCCCCGATGGCTCTTCTATTAAATGCCCTCATCCTGCACAGAATAAGCCATCGCAGTTGATTGTAAACATTCCACTTTCTATAGACAGTGGCACGTATTACATTGAAGTGCGTACCAAGCTTTCTACAAATAGCATGCCTCGAAAGAACCTAAAGATAGGCAGATTTAAAGAGGTCTTGCACATCAGCTAATATCTCATGCTTTTGCCCCCATAGTAGTGTAGAACAGTCGTACATAGTAATGTAGAGCAGTCGTACATAGTAATGTAGAGCATTCGTACATAGTAATGTAGAGCATTAGTACATAGTAGTGTAGAGCAGTCCTACATAGTAATGTAGAGCACTCATACACAAAAAGTGTGCAACTCATGCAGCATAGCTAGGGCGATTACTCTCCTGTGGCAGGCTGGATCTTGGGGGTGTGCTGATGTGGGGGTTTTGCACGCCCTTGTTCGTGAAAAGGAGAGCTTCCTTTATTGATTAATTTTACTATCTGTCATATACTGGGTGCATGGAAAAACTTGATACCCATGAACAAACTTTATCGTATGGTAGCTATGATGTAGCTGTTGAAAAAAGCAAGAAGGTGGAAAAAGACCTTGCCGTCCACCCGCAAAACTATCGTGTACTAACAGGAGACCGCCCCACAGGCAAGTTGCATATTGGTCATCTGTTTGGCTCTTTGCTCAATCGGGTACACTTGCAGTCCCTTGGCGTAACAACGTACATCGTTATAGCTGATTATCAAGTACTTACCGACCGTGACAGCTTTGAAAGCATTAGCGAAAACATATATCAGCTTACTATAGATTACCTTGCTTCGGGGCTTGACCCCAAGAATAATCAGACCTTTATCTTTCCCCATAGTCATGTCCCTGAGCTTAATCAGTTGCTGTTGCCCTTTTTAACCCTTGTGAGTATGGCAGAGCTTGATCGCAATCCCACGGTAAAAGAGGAGATACAGGCGGCAGGGCTTACACGGATTAACGCGGGTATGTATACCTATCCTGTGCACCAAGCGGCAGATATTCTGTTTTGCAAGGGCAATGTTATTCCTGTTGGTAAGGATCAGTTGCCCCACCTTGAGCTTACGCGCCTTATCGCTCGGCGTTTTAATGAGCGCTTTGCTGCCAATAAGGAAGTGTTCCCCGAGCCACAGGCTCTTTTGAGTAAGGCTCCTCTTATATTGGGGCTCGATGGCTCCCAGAAGATGAGTAAAAGTCGCGGCAATACGATTATGCTTAGTGCGACTGAAGATGAGACGGTTAGCATAATCAAAAAGGCTAAAACAGATAGTGAGCGGCATATAACGTATGATCCTGTTAATCGCCCAGAGGTTGCTAACTTGCTGTTGCTTATATCCTTATGTACAGGAGAGGAGGCAAGCCTTATTGCCCAAAAGATAGGGGAGTCGGGCGCAGGCGCTCTTAAGAATATGCTGTGTGAATCATTGAATGAGTTTTTGCGCCCTCATCGGACGCGCAGGGCTCAGCTTGAAAAAGATCGATCCTACATTCAATCGGTGTTACGAGAAGGCATTACACAGGCACGCAGCGTTGCCCAAGATACCCTTTCACAGGTGCGAAGCGTTATGAATATGGATATTGCCTAATTCTGGGGTAGTGCTTTTTGGTGTGTTGCCCCTTTGCACCAATACAAAAGGAATATATCGACACGCACAAAAATATTTAGTATACTAATAGTATGTCGATAGATTCGCAACAAGATACAAAAAACTATGAGCTTGTAATCACTGATACTGATGTTACGGTAGACGTTCCTGCGGAGTATAACGTAATCTTTTATAATGATGACTTTACTCCGATGGAATTTGTCGTTGATGTTTTACAAGAGGTCTTTCAAAAGAGTGCTGAGCAGGCTCATGCTCTTATGCTTGCGGTGCATACCAAGGGTTCTGCCATTGTTGCAGTCTATCCGTTTGATATTGCTGCAACACGGGTACGGCAGGTAAAACGCATTGCCGAGGAGCAGCAGTATCCCTTACGCTGTGAGATGGAAGAAGTATGACAATAACGGCAACTCTTAATCTAATTATAAATAACGCATACATGGAGGCTCGTAAGAGGCAGCATGAGTTTATCACGCCTGAGCATCTATTGTTTTCGTCACTGAAGGTAGAGAAGGTAAAAAACTTGCTTTCTGATGCTGGTGCAAATGACGAACAAATACTTGCACTTGTTGAGCCATACCTCAATACAAAGATTCCTACCATAAAAGATGGCGATCCTACGGAAAGTGTTGTTCTTGAGCAAATCATTCAAGATGCCTTGTTTATGAGTGCCTCAGCGGGCAAGCAGGATCTTGATATTTGTCATGTGCTGGTAACTATGCTTGATGAGCCTAAAACTCATGCCTCGTATTGTTTGCGTAAAGCGGGTGTTGATCGCTTGCAATTACTCAAGATGATTAGCGCTTATAATATGTTACATGCGGTGGTGCAGGAAAATAGTGGCAGTAAGACAAGGGCTGAAACAAAGGGCGATGATACAGAGGTAAAGCAGTCCTTCCTTGAGAGGTTTACCCGTAATCTTACGGCAGAGGCACAGCAGGGCTTACTTGATACATTGATTGGCAGAACCGATGAGCTTGAAAGGACTATGCAGATTTTATGCAGACGGCGTAAAAATAATCCTTTGCACGTTGGCTCCCCTGGGGTGGGAAAGACTGCATTAACGGAAGGTCTTGCACAAAAGATTGCAGGAGGGGATGTGCCGCACTTCCTTAAGGGCTGCGAGATTATAAGCTTGAATATTGCCTCCCTGCTCGCTGGAGCAAAGCTTCGCGGGGACTTTGAAGAGCGCATTTCAACACTGATTGCTGAGCTAAATAAAAAGAAGAAGATAATCCTTTACATAGATGAAATTCACTTAATTGTGGGGGCAGGGGGCAATGGTGCTACTAACTCTCTTGATGCGGCAAACCTATTGCAGCCTCTGTTTGATTCAAAGAAGGTTCGCTGTATTGGCTCGACTACCTTTGAGGATTACGCACGAACTATAGAAAAGCAAAGTGCTCTTGCTCGGCGGTTTCAAAAGATTGATATCCTTGAGCCAACAGAGCAAGAAACGATTAGTATTTTAAAGGGACTTGCTCCCAAGTATGAGAAGTTCCACTTAGTGGAATACACTACACAGGCTATTACTAGTGCTGTTGAGCTTTCGCGTCAGTTTATTAGCAACCGCTATTTGCCCGATAAAGCTATTGATGTAATTGATGAAGCTGGTGCGTATATACAGTTGCACCCCAATGAAAACTACAAAAAGAATAAAGAACACATGCCTCTTGTTGAGCAAGACCTTATTGAAAAGATTATTGCAAAGATGGCACGTATTCCCCAAATTAGTATTCAGACCTCTGAAAAGCAATCATTAAAAGAGCTTGATACTCAGCTTTTAAGCTCAATCTTTGGGCAAGATGAGGCGGTTTCTCTTGTAGTGCAAGCGGTCAAGCGTTCTCGTTCGGGGCTTCGCTCAGAGGGAAAAACCATAGCTAACTTTTTATTTGCAGGGCCTACGGGTGTTGGTAAAACGGAGCTTGCAAAGAAGCTTGCTCAAATCCTGAATATTCCTCTTTTACGCTTTGACATGAGCGAGTACCAAGAGAAGCACACGGTAAGTAGGCTCA
>JBOFSR010000072.1:0-21896 GCA_051651645.1 Treponemataceae bacterium
CGTAGTACCCAAACTTACAACCGTTGCTCCAATCAGCATTTTCGGAATTCCCCAGCGAATTGAAAGTGCCACCGCTTGATCAACTAAAATATCAGCACCCTTTCCAAGAACGGCAAGCGTTACAGCAATAATTGCAAACAAAACAAAAAAACCAACCGCTCCAGAAGGAATTGATTGAATACTATTAAATAAAAACTGGTCTATCATGCAATTATAATATAGAAAAAAGATTTTTTTTGCTAGTATGTGAAAAAAGAGATTGTAAGAAAATAATAAAAAAGAAGAGACTAACCTACACTAAAGCACACAACATCATTTTTTACAAATAAAACATTTAAATCAACAACTTTTAGCTCTTGAGCATTTTTTAAGCGGGCATTTTTAATTACGGTTTCTGCTTGAATATGCTCAAGCATTTCTAAAAAATCAACTTTATAGAGAATATTTTTCTCTTTTGTTTCAATCACCTTACCTGTAATCATTTGATTATTATACGGATTTACAAAAACGCATTTCAAATTTGTGCTTGCTAAATCATAATTTTGGGACTTTGGCAAAACAAGTGATTGTAAATATGCCGTTAAGTTTTTCTCATCATAAGAGACAAAAACTTTTAATGCTGAGCTTTTATTACAATCATCCTGTGAAAGGGGACTTGCTGAATACACTACGGCTTTTGAATTCGATCCTGTGTCATGTAAAAACTGTACAAGAGTTTTCCAGTGACGAGGAAATTCCTGTGCGTTAATAACTATCACACCAGGCTGAATCTCATCAATATTATCAAGAGCCTTTAAGGGCGACGTGTAGCAAATAATGCTTCCGTCAACAGCAAGGCTTGCCCTTCTAAAAATATTCCAGATTTGTTCGTCTGTAGTAATAGTTAATATTTTCATTCTGTTCCCAAATTTTCAACAGTGTAGCCATGGATTTGCCAAATGCCATCACGCTGTCGCAAGCGATAGGTATATCGTTTTTTCTCTTTAAAGGTGTCGTAATTAAACCATTGAATAACGCTAACCGATCCTTCTGTTTGTGTATAGCTTGTTTTTTCAATTAAAAAAGACTCAGGGACGGCAACAATATCGCGATCAATTCGCGCTTGGCGTAAATCTAATTTGTAATTTTCAAGCATTCTCGCTCTTTGCTCGGCGGATTCTGATCGATACCGACGATTTCTCGCTGCATCATTTACAAGCATTTGCTCGATATCAAAATACAAAAAATACTGATCCCACAAGCTTCGTTGACGGGCAACTATGGTAAACTCAACTACTTTATCAGGGGAAATTGGCTCTGGCTGTAAAAACTCCCCTGTGCGAACGTTTGTCGGAAGGCCACTAATAGAGGCAATATTTACCGCAGGCTTAATTTCAACCGTCAATTTATTTGAAGTCAGCCTTTCTAAGGAAGGTTTTTGTGTTGTTTGCTCAGTTTTTTCTGTTGCATGCGTTGAAATTATTCGCGAAGAAGGATTTTCAGGTGACTTATACAACTCAGGATAAAAATATACTTCAGAATAATAAATTGCAGGGTCAGTAATTGAAATATAATTTTTTAAGTTTTCAATAAAAGAATATTCTTCACCCGGCTCGAGTGCAATTTCTCGGAAAAAAACGGTTTGCTGCGTACTTCGCTTTCGAATCGTCTCTTGCGTATACGGAAGCTTTCTATTTTTAGCATTCACTGCAGAAAAATCGATACTAAACATCCTGTCATCAGCAAGTTTAAATCGAATTGTTTGTGAACCTTTATTTGCAATCGTTACTTTCACATTAATCGGATTATCCTCTGCATTATGCGGATAATACAAGGTTTTATCATAAAAACTAATTGAAAGCTGTGCGGCATTCATTGAAGATGGACTCTCTTGCGCCGTCTGGCTTATAATGGTCTGTGCAAAAAGAGTAAAAAATGCTATACTTAAAAAGCACTGTTTTGCAATAAATTGTTTAACAATGAATTGTTTCACCATAAACTCCTATATGTTTATAAAAACATAATTAAATTTTCATTAGAATGTAGACAAAAGTTTACAGTTAGATTATCGGAATAAATTGATGAATACCTTACCTTTAACAAAGCTAGAAAAAAAACTATTTACGTGGAATGAATTTATAGAGCTTGAAGCGTTTTATGAATCAACAAAACAATCAAAATCTTCCTTAGAAGTAAGCGGATTAAACGGATCCTTAGTTGGATTTTACTTAGCCTTTAGCATTTATTCCAAGCACAGAAAAATTATCACGCAAGCTCAATACAAAAATACCTTCAATTTACCAGAACTTGAGGATTTTTTGCTCATTGTGCCAACAGAAAAAGATGCCCAAGATCTTCTAAGCGATTTAAAAACAATTTTTGATGACTTTAATATTAGTGCTGACGTTTGGTTTTTGCCGTGGTGGGGAACGGTGCCCTATCGCCCCGTTCCAAAGCGATCAGTTGTCTTTGGTGAGCGCGTAAGTGTTCTTGCTAAAATGCTTTATAAACCGAATACTCCCAGCTTTACTCAAAAGCCACGCATTTTTGTTACCACTCAGAGAACACTGCAAACGCCCATTCCTCCTCCCGAATATATCAAAAATCAGCTTTCGACTCTGTCTATCAACCAAGTGATTGACCCAATAAATCTTGCAGAAAAACTGATTGAGCAAGGCTATGTGCGAGTGCCGCGAGTAAGCATGAAAGGCGAGTTTGCTTTTCGTGGTGAAGTTTTTGATATTTTTATGGCAGGAGACGAGCATCCGTATCGTATTGTATTTGACTTTGACACCATTGAAAAAATAACACGCTTTTCTGCCGTTGATCAAAGCAGCATTACGCAAAATGATGGCGAAAATATTGAAAGCGTAAGCTTATATCCTTTAAAAGAAGTTATTTGGACAGATGAATTAATCACGCAACTACAAAAAGCACTCCAAACAGAGAATGAAAAGCACGCTATTTTTCCCACTCATGCACAGCACTTAATCGAAACGCTCATTACTCATAAGGAAGCTGAGGGCGAAGAGCTTTTTTACAACCTGCTATTTAAAAGTATGCATAATACGTCGTTTACCGTGTTTGACTGTCTACAAAAGGATACAAAAGTTATCTTTTGTGATTACGATCGTCAACTAAATGCGACAGAAAGCCTTGAGCGTGAATATTTGGGAATGTACCGCAAGGCAAAAGCTGAAACTGAAGTTCCCCTGCCAACCGATATTTTACTCAACTTTGAAAGCCTTACACAAAATGATTTTTCACCAATTTATTTGCGATCGCGCAGTTTGCAAGAAATGCCAAACGAAAATACTAATCAATTTGCGATAGAAACAGATCCTGCAAGAAGTTTTTTTGGAAACATTAATTTTCTCAAAGAAGAACTTGATACCCTGCAAAAAAATGGCTGGAAATGTTTTATCTATGCAGATAACGAAAATCAGGCACTGCGTATTGGCGAGCTTTTGAAAAATTACAAAGGCGAAAAAGATAGCAAAGAAAATGATGATTTTTTAACGATTCTCCCCTATCCTCTTTCTAACGGATTTTCAATCAATGACTTACAGATAATCGTTATTCAAGAAAATGAAATTTTTGGACGGCGAAAATTTGTGCCAAAATCAATTAAGAGTGCAAAAAGTGAGATTTTAGACACCTTTGTTGAGTTAAATCCTGATGATTACGTTGTTCACGTGAACTATGGCATTGGCCAATTTTTATGCATTGAGCGTGTAAAAGCTTTGGGCAACGAGCGAGATTATATCAAACTCTTGTACGCAGATGATGAAATACTATTTTTACCCATTGAGCAAGTCAACTTAATACAGCGATATATTGGAAACGAGGGCGATAATCCTCGGCTGGATCGTATTGGATCAAAAAGCTGGGAAAACCGCAAAAATAAGGTAAAAAAATCTGTCGAAGACATTGCACATCGTTTGATTGCCTTGTACTCAAAACGCAAAACGGCACGCGGATTTGCCTTTCCCAAGGACGGCGAGTGGCAGCTGTTGTTTGAGGCAGCCTTTCCCTATGAAGAAACCGAGGATCAAATCACCTGCATTGACGATGTCAAAAAAGACATGGAGCAGCCTGTCCCTATGGATAGACTTATTTGTGGAGACGTTGGATACGGAAAAACAGAAGTTGCTTTACGCTCAGCATTTAAGGCCGTTATGGGAGGAAAGCAAGTAGCCTTTTTAGCGCCCACCACCATTCTTGCCGAGCAGCACTATGAAAACTGCCTTGAGCGATTTAAGGATTTTCCCGTGCGTATTGCCCACCTGTCTCGCTTTGTTGATAAAAAAGATCAACGCAAAACGCTTGTACAACTCAAGCTGGGCGAAGTCGACATTCTTATTGGAACGCACCGAATCATCCAAAAAGACATTGAATTTAAGGACTTAGGGCTTTTAATTATTGATGAAGAGCAACGATTTGGCGTTAAAGACAAGGAAAAACTCAAGGAATTCAAAACAAATGTTGACAGCCTTTCGATGAGTGCAACGCCCATTCCCCGAACGCTACACATGTCGCTTTTGAAAATTCGTGATATGAGTATTCTTAACACGCCACCCCAAAATCGCCATCCGATAAAAACAATCATTGATTGCTATAGTGATGAGCGCGTGGCAACTGCCATTCGTCAAGAAGTTGAGCGCGGCGGGCAAATCTTTTTTTTGCATAACCGCGTTGAAACGCTCCCTGATGTGCAATATAGACTTCAGCAAATCCTTCCCGAGCTTTTAATTGACAGTGCACACGGACAAATGTCTGCTCACGAACTAGACGATATTTTTCGCAGATTCAAAATTGGGGGCTTTCATGTGCTTGTTTCAACGACAATTATTGAAAACGGCATCGACATTCCTAATGTCAACACGATTATCATAGACCGAGCGGATATGTATGGCATTTCTCAGCTGTATCAGCTACGAGGGCGTGTTGGCAGAATCGATCGCAAAGCCTACGCTTACCTTCTCTACCCAGAAAATAAATCACTTTCCGAAATTGCCATGAAGCGATTACAAGTCATTAGCGACTTTACCGAGCTAGGAAGCGGCTTTAAAATTGCTATGAAAGACATGGAAATTAGAGGGGCAGGAAATCTTTTGGGCAGGGATCAATCAGGCGATGTGTACTCAATCGGCTTTGATTTATATTTACGGCTTTTAGAGGACGCCATCAGAAAGCTCCAAGATGAGAACTATCAAAGCGATAACGAGGTTCTCCTTGAGCTTGAATACTCAGGTTTTATTCCCGATGATTACATTCAAAATGTGCAAATAAAAATGGAAGTGTACAAAAAAATTGCCATCATAACCAGTAGCGATGAGCTTGAGCGAGTTCACGCAGAAATCCTTGATCGATTTGGCCCCATTCCCGATGAGGTTTTAAGTCTTTTAGGCATTGCTCAAATTCGCATCATGTGCAAGGATTTGCATATAACAACACTTCGCGAACGAGGCGGATTAGTACGAATTGAGTTTTCACAAGTTGCACATATTTCGGTAGATAAAGTTGTTCGACTTATCCAGCAAAGCAATGGAAAAGTAAAAATTGATCCCCAAAAGCCAAACCTCATGACTATTGAAATTGGAAAAATCGGATTAAAAGAAAAAAGCGAATTTATTACCAATTATTTATCACGACTTATCTAAAAGGCCACGTTTAGTTTTGTTTGAGCCACTCAGCTATTCGCATTTCCAAGCTAACAACATCCTTGTGTGATTCATTTTTTATGCAATCTTCTAAATAGGGAAAAATTATTTTTTCTTTAATTTCATCCCACCGTGGTGGTAAAATATTTGGCGGTTGCAATAAATCAGGATCTGGTAAATGATTTTTTAGTAAGGGATAAAAAAGAGGAAAAATCTCTTCGTTAACATTTTTCATAGCAGAAAATCCACCTGCAATACCAAAAGGCTTACTAAGCAAATTCATTGATGTTGTTCTTTCTAGCATACTTTTTTGATTTTCCTCATTCAAAAACCAATTAATAAAAGCATAGCTGCCTTTTTTATTTTTAGTTTTTTTATGAACGCCCAAATACACAAGTTTATCAAGCAATGGAATTTTATTATTTTGATGAATCCAGCTAAAATTAACATTTTCAAGCTTTTCACTCTGCAGAGCAAAAAATTCATTTGAAATCATGTATGCAAAAAGAATATTTTCATTTTTCACAAGCTTCTCAATCGGCATATAAAAATATTTGAACTGAAAATCATCCTCTTGTGCAAACGAGGTATTTGCAGAAAGAGACCAATTTCTAAAATAATGAATTGTTTTTTGCAAGTTTTCTTCGTTATAGGAAAAAAGCGTTTTATCTTCTTGAAAATCAGCACCTTGTAGCTTTGATATCACATACATAAAATCAGCATTCCACCGCGGAGAAAAACCAATTGATGTATAAAAACCCGAGCTATTTTTTTTGTTAAAACCTTCGCCTAATTTTTTTATTGCATCAACATCAATTTTAAAATAATCAGACATCATATTTTTTTTGTTGATTTCATACATAACGAGAGGCAAGTTAAAACTAATCGGAAGCAAAAATTGCTTTGACTGGATACGCCCTAAGTCAAGCAACTGTTGATAAAAAAAATCCTTTTGCAATTTATTTGTGCCAAAAAGGTTCTCAAGTGAAATAAAATTGCGACGGACTGTTTCATTTTTTAACCACGGAGCGATAACAATATCAGGAAAATCATTTTTCTGCAAAGAAAGGTCTTTTGTAGGATTTTCTTTGTACTTGATTAAAACCTTGTGTACATCTTGCGTTTTGTTAAAAAGCTCTGCATACGAAATAAACTCCGTTTCATCTGTCCATATAACAATAGGTTTTTCCTCATTTTTGTCAAATAAAAAGAAAAAAAGCATTATTCCTATAGTACAAAAAGAAGCCAAACTCAGCAAAATAATTAACGCATATTTTTTGACAAAAATCATTTTTTTAGCTCATCAGCAGCTTTGTAAATAGTCTCATAAATTGTATGGATGGATTCCAAATTAAGGCTTGAAAAAGCAATGCGCAAGTGATTGGCATCAATGGCAATAGTGCCAATTTCATAGGTGTTAAGCAAATACATACGTAATTTTTCTGCATCAACGCCCTTGCAAAAAAATGTCATAAAATATCCTGAGTTAAACGGCAACGGACGTAAAACAGAATGATCTTTTTGAGTCGCAACAATTTTTTTTACAAGGTGATATCGCTCACTAATAATTTTCTTAAAGGCGGCTTTTTCATTTTCAAAATTTGATTTTTTCATTGCTTTAAGCATAATTGATTGTGCAGGAGTTGAGCAGCACGAAACAGTTGTCCGAATTGCTCCCATCAATTTTTTATTTAAAGCCTCATATTGCTCACTCGTTAAGTCTTTTGTACTGAATGTCAAAAATCCTGTGCGAAAACCCCACACAAAATCTTCTTTTGTTGAGCCATCAATTTTTATGGCAAGAATATTTTCATGCAAGTCAGCAAGATGAGCAAAAAGTGATTGCTTTTCAACACAATCTTCGTAGGCTAAATTAAAATACGCATCATCACACCAGAGAACAACATCAACTCCCCTCTGTGCAGTTTTTTCTATAATAGCGGTAATTACGTTAACTTCCTGCCGTGTAGGTGAATATCCTGACGGATTTTGAGGAAAATTTAATAAAATATGTATCTTCTTTTTAGAAGAAAACTCAGCTAATTTTTGCTCAAAAGAATCAAGATCAAAACCCTCATTTTTAAAAAGATTAAAGCTTGAAAGCTGTGCATTTTTTCGTGCTTCAATGATTAAGGCGTAATTATCCCATGAAGGAAAAGGCACAATCAAAGTATCATCTTCATTTATAAATAAATCAGCAATCAGCGAAATTCCTGCAGTCAATCCAGGGGTTACCACGGGCAAAGAAAAAGTTTTATTTTGTAATAAAGGATTTTTTATTTGCAAACTTTCTTTCCATGCAAACTGCAACTCAGGATTTCCCGCTGTTGGTGCATATGCAACCATCTGAGCAGATGATAAATGGGTAAATTCTTCTTGAATACTCGGCAGAACAAGTGGAATGCCATCAGTCAAAGCCATACCGATCGTAGCATTCCCCTTGTTCCCAAGTTGTTTTGCTTCAGCACTTTGAGCTATAATTCCCTTAGGAAAATAAAGACGCTTACCCAAATCAGATAAGGTGCGACCAATAATTGTTGGCTGTAAAATATCATTTAAATCTTGTGCAAGTGAATGAATCATACTCAATTATACCAAGTAATTTTGATTTATTCAACGCACATTATAGTAAACTTATGCAAAATCCTTAAAGAAAAAATTGAAATATTCTCAAGGGAGTTTCTCAAAAGATTAAAATTATTTTTTATCGTTGACTTTATTTTTAACACATTATATACTATTTCTAATTGTTTTAAAATAAAATAGGGAGAGGTAATTTTATGTCTACAAATGATGATATTGTATCTGGATTTAGTGAAGAAAAAGATGACAGCTTACGTATCAATCTTGAAAGGGTTGCCGATAACGACACAACATTGGTTTTAGTACTCAATGGCTATGTTGATACGTACAATTCTAATTTTTTTCAAAAACGAGTAACAAAAGTTGTTGAAGCAGGCTTTAAAAATCTTATTTTCAATTGCTCGGCGTTAAACTATGTATCGTCAACAGGTATTGGTTCATTCACATCATTTTTGAAATTAGTCAAACAGCACGGTGGAGATATCGTTTTGCTTGATGTTCAAGCAAAGGTGTATGAGGTTTTTCAACTTTTAGGATTTTCACAATTCTTCAATATCAAAGATTCTTTGCCAGATGCAATTATGGTTTTTAGCCAAACAGCAAGTGTTGCTGTTAATTTGTTTCCAAAAGTATTTGCATGTCCTGTTTGTACAAAAAAACTAAAAGCAAGCAAGTCTGGTCGTTTTAGATGTTCTGAGTGCAAAACGGTTTTAGCTGTTGATGAACAAGGTAATGTTTCACTCGGCTAGAGTTAATTGAATATAAAATATTACGTAAAAAAGACTGTGTTGTTTTACTCACAGTCTTTTTTATTTGCTTTTCAGTTATTTATACAAAAATTAATTGGCTTTTTGAAAATGCACAAAAAACTTTCGTTCACGCGGGCCATCAAATTCACAAAAATAAATGCCCTGCCATGTGCCTAATAAAAGTTTTTTTTCATAAATAATAATTGTTTGACTTGAGCCAATACAACTAGCTTTTAGGTGAGCAGTAGAGTTCCCTTCTGCATGGCGAAAAGCAGGGTTTTCACAAAAAGTTGTTTCTAAACCCAATAACATATCATGGATAACATCAGGATCAGCATTTTCATTTATTGTTATGCCTGCCGTTGTGTGTGGGCAAAAAATAGTACAAATGCCATGAGTTATATCTGTTTGCTCAAGTAAACCAGTAATCACACCTGTAATATTGTGAAAATTTTCTTTATCTGTTTGAATTGAATTCATAAATAGCATTTTTCTAGTATTACATGTTCGCAAATTAATTTCAATTAATTTGTTTAAAATTTACTGAAACGCTGCTAATTATTGGTAAAGTCTTGCAAATCTTACCAAAATTATTTATGGTATACATAATGAAATTACAATTACGATACACAATCGGTTTTTTTATTTGTATATTTATCCTTGTTGGGCTATATTTCAATAAAGAACATTTTCTGGTAAATGAAAAACAATCCGTACAACCACGATTAATTATCCCAAAAACGGCAAGTGAAAAATCTAGTGATTATTCACTTGAAGTTGAAACGCTCCCAACAGCCATAGATCTTTCTAATGACGAGTTTGTCATAAACACGCAAGTTGCAGATATTAATTTTGATAGCTTTGAAGATCAAATTATTGCGGTGCGTAAAAATGGCACGGATACGATTTTTGTCATAGTAGGACTTTATAATCAATCAACTACTGCATATGATAGAATTTCTGTCATTGACACAGAAATAACGCAGCCAAGCACATTTACTCTTTTACTGACAGATATTTTAGGCAATCATTCTAATGCAATTGTCTTTTCAGGGTCAAATAACTCCTCTGAGCTCGTTTTTAAGGCCTTTATAATAGAAACAGTAAAGCATGAAATAAAAATAGAAAAAATTGCAGATATCACCACGGATGGAAGTGCATATTTGCAGCAAACACCTCGCTCAGAAGCATATGAACTTTATAAAAATGCAGACAATCCGTATCCTATCGTTGTAGTAAAAAGCGACACCTCGTACGGTGCATCTTCCCTTGATCAAATTCAATATATTTATCAGTGGAATGCAACAAAAAAAGTATACGAGCCATCAACTGAAACAAAAATTCCTGGCAAAAAAATTGAAGAAAAAGAGCGGGCAAAAATTCAAGATGGAAAGGTTGAAACGTTTGAGCATTTTATTGACGGCCTGTGGTACAAGGTTTCAGATAACTCTCCAGACCAGCGATATATTTTTTTTGATTTTGACGGAAAAGAAATTGTTTTTTTCTCAAACGATACGCAAGAAATCTATCTTTGGCAAAATAGCATCCTTCGTCGTAATGGATTATCTTTATCATCAGTAAATAATTCAATTTCTAATTTAATTCGCCGATTTGATATTAGCCTTTCTTCTGTTGATGAGGTCAAAATTAAAATCAATGACGATGTAAAAATGATTATTGGTGAAGATACTTTATGGGACGGCTTATATCGAAAATGGATTGACAAAAAAGCCTTTATGACGCCATCAAAAAATAATAGTGTTTTTGAAGATATTAATTTTAATGAACGGCAAGTTTGGCTCGGTTTTGGCAATAAAAAAATTGTTCTTGATGTAAATAGCTTTGAAATCTCAGATGAAAATGAGTCCTCAAAAGGATCTTTTGCACTGCGACAGGTAGGAGATGAATATTTTCTACAGTTTAGAACTCTAGTTGGCAAAGAATTCTTAAAAGGATACTATCAAGTTGCACTGAGTAAAGAACAAGGCGAATCAGGCTCAAAGGAGTTTTTAAGACTATGCCCTGCAGTAGGAACGGTTGTTAACCCAATTTCAACAAAACTTGGCGATATAATTGTTTTAGAGCGAGTTGTACAATAATTATTCCATAATACTATAGCTTTCATATCCTGCTTTTTGCAGTTTAAATTTCATAGTATTATTAGTATCTTTAACGGCAACAATATAAAAAATTCCCGTTTCACGCTCACGATATAAAATCTCTGCTTTAAAACCCTGCTCAGCAAGTTTTGCAACAAGCTTTTGTGCATTTGACTCTTCTCTAAAAAGCCCTACTTGTTGCCACTTTCTCGGTGGAGAATTACTTTTTCGAGGTCGTGGCGTTGGTTTCGGTGTTGGCTGTGCAGTCGGCTGAGGAACGCTGTCTTTAGTCACCTCAGTTACTTCACTTGGCAAAAACTCTCGTTGTGGTGGCTTTGGCTGTGCAGCGGAAATAGAATTCGGTGTCTCTTTTGCTGGTGTTTCGCTAATAGACTGCGGCATTTGTTCATGATTTGGCCTTTCAAGCTCTGTAATATCAGTTGCAACAGGTGATGCAGCTTTCTCAATAATAGGATCCTGCTCCTCAAGAGACTTTGGCTGCTCTTCTTTCTCCTTTACAGGAGGGGCTATCTCAACAGGAATTGCTGAGTGCAAAGGAATATTATTTTGAGCAAGGGGTTGCGTATTGGGATCAGTGTTATGGAATACAGGACTTGTCTCCGAACTTCCTTTACTCGCAGCAGGTTTTGTAGCAGGAGCTGTTGCCACAGGAGGATTGCTTTTCATATCCGATTCATTTGATTTTCGCTCAGTTAAAAACCAAATCGCAGAAGGCATTAGAGTTGCCTCCTTTCCAACTAAGGCCGCTTCAGGTGATGCAGGATAATCCCTTTGAAGAGTATTTTTTACTTGATCATCACCAGAGAGCCACCAAAGCGTGTAAAGACAGGCAGAACGAACGTTTTCCATATTATCATCAGCAATATAACTTCGCAATAAGGCAATATTTTTTGCCTGAGCATTAGAATTGGGTGCCTTTGCTATATCACACCAAATATTTAAAAGCTTAACCTCTGCAAATGTTTTTTTATCAAGAATATCCGCTCCCGTTTGCAAAAGATCATTTAAAACCTCTTGAGCAGAGCCAACATCACCTGCAAATAATAAACAGCGAGCTTGCCCCAAGGTATATTTGGGCGAAAGATTTGGCGGACTTAAAAGAGCGGCCTGTGAATAGGCACTCGCTGCATCAAAGTATTCACCAATTTGCTCATAGATACTTGATAACTGAGACCAAATCTCTTGATTTTTTTCAGCATTTTGCGAGTCAAGCTTACCACGTAACTCATTAATTTGCGTATATAATTCAGAATTTTTTTCAACAGAAACAGGCGTGAATTGAGCAAAAAAATAAATTTTTTGTATGCAAAAAATGCATGCTATAATAAATATTTTAAAAGTCTTTGTTTTACACATTACGATTCCTTTTCTGATTTTCTCCACCTTTAGCGTAACTCTTAGAATTAAAAAGCTACATCCTTCTATCTCATTCTTCCTAATTTTCAGTATTTATTCTTTTTCTATCGGCTAAAAGAGTAATTTTCATAAATAGGATTTTTTTACGTGGTAAAGTGATTACTAAAAAATAACACTTGAGCAAAAAAAATAATAATGATATAATAAAGAAGTGAGTAAATCCGTTTTAATTTTTGGTCAAAGTTTTTCACCAAACTCTGATTTTTTAACAATTTCAAAAGACTATAATCGTACACCGCTTCTTGCTGATCAGGCTCATGACGCAGAAAATTTTATTGATTGGAATAGGATTTCGCCCATTTCAGCCCGATCTATGCTTCTTGCCGCTGAAAATAAATTTACAAATATTGAAGAAGTGATTATTATTTTTGATGGTAATGAATTTGCTTCAAAAACTACCAGCGTGCAAATTAGTGATTTTACAAAAGCAATCGACATGTTTATCACAAGTTATGCCTATGTTTGTAGCGAGCTTTTATCTCGAAGCACAAAAAATAAAAATATGCACGTAGTTTTTTTATTAAAGCAAGTATCTGTCCCTGCCAATCCTATAAAATCTTTAATAGAGGAACCCGTTGCATCCCTCCCCATTTGTATGGCTCAGGCAGCTTTTGCTTCCCTAGCAGAAAATATGCAAGCCCTAGGCAATATCGATATAACATTGGCAAAAAGTGAGACTGAATCTGATGAAGAAATTGCTCATTGGCTTTTTAGCTTTCTTGATAACTTAAAAGACAAAAAAATGACAGGATGGCTAAAAGTTGGATCAAAAGGCTCTGGACTTTTATCCCTTTTTCGCTAAGTCATGATAGCCCCTGAGAAACTCTTTCATTTTCAAGCAGGTCATCGCCGACGAAAACTCGCTCTTTGTTTTGGTTCTATTGAACGCGATATTTTACAAATTGCAGAAAAAAATTGTTCCTACGATTTTTCTCTGCCACGCAGTGAGTATGTAAAAAAGCTTTTGCATGTTTTATTAAGCGATCCGCAGCTTTCTGCTGAAGCACAAACTGATCTTACTACCCTACTTAATGAAAATCCCTTTGATGAGTTAAGAGCCTGTAATACCGCAAAAAATCACCTCTTGGTAATTATGAAAACCTCCCCTGCTGAGTGGGATTTAGTAATAGCCCCTCACCGAAATGTTTCACAACAGGAAGTAGAAAGAACAATTTTTGAAGGCGTCCAAATATACGCAGAAGATATTCGCTCCCCCTTTAACATTGGATCAATTTTTAGAACAGCTGAAGCAATGGGAGCTGAAAAACTATTCGTATCACCTTTTTGCTGTGATCCTTTGCACAGTAGAGCAATAAGATCTGGAATGGGTTGCATTGAAAATATGGATTGGCAACGAGCAAGCCTTGATGATTTGTCTTCTGACTTGCCTATTTTTGTACTTGAGACAGGAGGCACCCCAATAAACGAATTCAAATTTCCTAAAAAGGGAATTGTTATTTTAGGATCCGAAGAGCTTGGAGTTAGCCCAAAGGCACTAAAAAAAGCAAGCTACGGATGTGTTTCAATTCCCATGAATGGAATAAAAAATTCATTGAATGTTGGAGTTGCTTTTGGAATTTTGCTTAATGCGTGGATTACTCAGTTGGAGAAAGATCAAGCGTCAATTTAACAACCGTCTCTTCCCCATCAACAAAAACACGATAGCCATCGTCACTTAAGCCAATTTTACGCAGCATAATAACCAAAATTACTATTCCAAGCCCTGCCCCTTCAGCATTATCCATAACCTGCGTTAAAGGTTCATTTACGGAAGTATATTGCTGTGCTCGTGCAAACTTATCATGCATACGCTTATATTCTATTAGCGTCAACTTTGAGTTATTACGAACCTCAATAATAAATTGATTGTTAATAAAATGAAAACTCGTTTTTATATACAAGCCTAAATCACGTTGTCTTTCAAGATAATAATTAATATTTGAAAGAGTTTCCTTTTTAAAATCCTGCATTCCAAGATCATAATGCTCTTCATTTTCAAGGTCATAATTTCTCTCTTGAAAAAATACGCGTTTTGTGTTTGCTTTTTTGCCATTTACCATAAGCTCACGCAGACAATAAGTTAAATAATCTGTCATTTCAGGATGATTTATTTCCTTCAACAGTTTTGAAAGGAGTTCTATTATCGAAACCTCCATTTCATGCGGTAATGTATACGTTTTGACCTCAATTGGCTTACAATCACGAATACTCTGTTGAAGACTATACTCATCCCATTCTAATCGAGTAAGTTCTTTCATAATTTTTCCTAACTTTTTATAATTACTATATTTTACATTGTACATTAAAATAAATCAAGCCTTTTTTAAGGAATATTTTTGTACAAAAAAGTATATTGTGAGAAAAACTATTATATTTTTTTTAATTGTTTAGAATAATAGAGTTTGAGCTTCTTCCATGTGAGAAGGCAGCTCCATAGAAAATTGTTGTCGTTGTCCGTCAATCGGAATTTCAAGAGCAATGCTTGCCAATTGTAATTTTTTTATACCAAGTGTTTTTGCAAGTAATTTATTTTTTTTAAAATCACCGTATTTATCATCACCAATGAGCGGAAAGTTTTTTTGTGCCGCATGAATTCGAATTTGGTGCATTCTGCCTGTGCCAAGTTCAAAAAAGACCTTAGAAAAGGTATACTCCGTACCCTCAATTTCTTTTGTGACATTTTTTTCACAATAAAAAAATGTTTCTGCCGCCTTTATTTTACCATCTTGCTCAATGCTCAGCGAAATATAACCTTCTTTTTGTGCAGGAGTTCCCGTACAAAAGGCACAATATGTTTTTTTTGCCTCACCATAAGAAATTATTTTTGTATACTTAGCCGCACTAACAGGATTTTTTGCAACGACTAAAATCCCTGCGGTATCCTTATCAAGTCGATGCACTAAATACACTTTTTGATTACACTCTTTTTCTAAAATTCTATCCACCGAATGGACAATTCCCGCTCCGCCTTGAGTTGCAAGTCCACTTGGCTTATTAATAATCATAATTTCGTTATTTTGATATAACACTTCAAGTGTTTTCATCCGAAAAGTATACATATATTAATATAAAAAGTCAAATATTGCTATAAAATCAAGATTTACAAGGATGACACTATGAAAATTAAAAAACTAGCTGTTTTTGTACTTTTTTCTTTATTAACGCTTAACGTTTTTGCAACCGTTGTTAGCTCACCTGAGTGGGGCTTTGCACTTGACTTACCTGAGGGATTTACCCTTCTTAACTCAAGTGCAACAGAGCAATATTTATTTTATCATGAAAACTTAGAAGTTTTTACTGCAATTACGGTGTATACAACGACAGAATATGATTCAAAAAATGACATTTTACGTATGCTCATAGATAAACTTGAACCAAAGGGAGAGGCAATTTCATTTCAGTGGGAAAATCGTGATACAACGCTCCTTAATTTTACCTTTGATCTTGCAGGGGAAGAGCTGTATAGCTGGGCAACAATTTCTTCATTGCCAGAAAAAAATGCCTTTTTATGCATTCACAGTTACACATCTCTAGCAAATGTTAATCCTCTTAAAGAGTCGTTATTACTTTCAATCATTGATAGCCTTGCCCTTGAAAAAAATGATTGGTTTGCACCAGGGCCAATAACAACGTTCTCCTACCCAGAAGAAAAACGAATCAAAAATCATATTATTAATTTTGATAATACAGATTTGGAGATTTCTTTAGAAGATAATACAATTGAAGCAAACCAATACGTAATTGATAGAGAGTATTCTGTTTTATCCTTTTATGTAAATACGCCATTTTGGAAAGAAGCGTGGAAACGTTTTTATCGGGTGATTTATCGGGATGCTTACAAGCGTTTAGAGTCAACGGGAAAAGAGGTGAAAGCGTACCTTGATAAAAAAACAAGCGATAAAAAAGAGCAAATTCAGCTGCTTTTGTCTTGGGTTCAAGTCAAACCGTATGACAGAAATCATGACGGCAGCGATTTTACTTCCCTTCCTGCAATACTTTTTGATGTTTTTAGTGATTGTGATAGTCGCTCCCTAATGATTGCTTTATTGCTACAACAAATGGATTATAATACGGTTCTTTTTGTCTCACGTGAATATTCTCATGCACTTTTAGGCATTGAGTTTGAAACAAATGGTGCAAAAATGATGGTAAATGATACGTGGTTTGTTGTTGGTGAGACAACAGCCTCAGTTGACTTAGGTTTAATTGATAGCACAATGAGTGATGAAAGTAAGTGGCTTGGAATTGATTTTATACAAAAATAAAGATAAAAAAAAGAATGCCTACAGCTACTATTGTAACGAAAGCATTCTCTTTTTTGTGTTAATCATAATAAAATGTTATGCTTGAGCGTGTGCTTGCTTAGGAACAGAAACTTTTTTCGTTACATACCCACTGCGTAAACAACGCGTACACATTTTAATGGTCATTGTTGTTCCGTTTATTTCAGTTTTTACTTCGATAATATTTGGCTTCCATAATCGACGAGTATGATTATATGACTTACTAACTTTGTTTCCGCTTTGTGGACCCTTTCCACAAATTTCACATCTTCTTGACATATATAACCTACCTTAAAATTTATTCAAACACTATACCAATAATATAAAAAAACGTCAATACAGAAAATTGAGAAATAATATTATAGAATATTATTTTAGAGCAGATAAATCCTTAAAAGGCATTGCTACTTTGTAAAGAATTTAACTCATTCAAAAAAGTATTATTTAATGGCTGTATGTGCCGTAATGCAATTTTTGCACTATGTTTACCGTAATCTGTGCGTATGATAACACCCTCAAGCAATATCAAATTATCAGTATTTTTCATTGCTAACTCAAGCACCGCAATTTCAGTATTAATCGTCAGCACATCAAAGGCCAAAACGCATATTCCGCTTGCAGAAACATCATGTATTTTACACAAATAAGCTTTATTATCAATAATAATTTTTTGCAGGTCTTCTTTGAGGTTAAAATCATCGCTGTTTCTAATAATAAAACGCTTTTCTCTTCTTTGCTCAAAATCATATTCTGCAATGAGCGATTTAATTTTATCCGCTACAAGAGGAGGAAAAGGAATATGAATGAGATAAATTTTTTCAGAATCCTGCCGTATAAGACAATTATAATTAAAAAGCCGATCATTTATCTTAATAAAAAGCTTTATTGTATTTGACTTTGGTGGACTTTCCAAATAAAATTTCCAGTCATCAACTGAAAACGCAATTGGAGTACAAAAAATTAATTTTTCATCATCTTTATAAAAAAAATGGGCAATCTGTAAACTACTAAGTATGTCAGAAGATATTGCAAACATGAAAATTCCTAAAAGATTTTTTTACATCTTAATATAAATATAAAAAAAAAACAACCTAAATGGCAATCTTTGTATATAATTAGCATTTTTTTTTGCTTTTTTCGGCAACCTGATGTACAATGGAAGGATTGCAAGAAATGATAAGGAGAGCGTGTGAAAAATATATGGGAAAATCCAGAAATTCAAGGAATTAATCGCCTACCAATGAGAAGCCCTTTAATTCCCTTTAACAATGAAAATAAAGCAACTGATTATTCAGTGCAAGGTGTTCAATTTACACAGGTAACGGATAGTAGTTTTGTTAAAAGCCTTGACGGCAGCTGGCAATTTAGTCTTTTAAATGAACCACAGATGGATGAAAATCCTGAATACAAAAATTGGACACAGTCCTCGTTTGAAGATTACCAATGGAAGAGCATACAGATCCCTGGTGCATGGAGTCTTCAGGGGTTTGATAAACCGCACTATACGAATGTCCAAATGCCATTTGATACCGTTCCTCCGTACGTTCCAAAAGAAAATCCTTGTGGCTTGTATCGCCAAAGCTTTGAATTTCCGTCTGAGTGGAAAAACCGTCGAATTGTATTGCATGTTGGAAGTGCTGAGAGTGTTCTGATTGTTTACGTAAATGGCAAAGAAGTTGGTGTTTCAAAGGATACTCGCCTTCCCTGTGAGTTTGATATAACACCCTTTATTGAATGGCAGGCTAATAAAGCACAAGCACTCATTTGCTTTAAAGTCATTCGCTACTCTGATGCCTCATATGTAGAAGATCAAGATCAATGGTGGTTTGGAGGCATTCACCGCAGTGTTTATGTGTATTCAACTGAAAAAACTTTTATTCAGGATATTGAAGCTCTAACACGCATTGAAGTGCAAGAAGATGCGATGGCAACAGGAATTATTCCCCTCGTAGTAACACTCGGTCATGCAGAGCCACAAGGAGATGAACGCTTTACCAATGAACAGCTCGATTCATTAACTCGAGTTGTAAAATATACAGTCAATCGCCTTGAAGGAAGCCCATCAAACTTGAGAAAAAGCCAAGATATTGCAAGAGGGAAACTTAGCGCCTGCTTTGATTACCGAAACACGCTCAACCAAGTGCGACAAACAATCAAACTACCAAACGTTGCCATGTGGACAAATGAAACGCCAAATCTTTACGTGCTAACAATCAGCCTTTACGAACAAGAGGGCGACAAAAAAAGTTCTTCAGACAATAACTTACGGCATATTGAAAGCACCTCTTGTACAATTGGCTTTAAATCCGTGGAAGTGTGCAACAGAGAATTACGCTTTAATGGCAAAATGGTATACATTCATGGAATAAATCGGCATGAACACAATGAATACAACGGCAAAACACTCACTACACAGGAAATGCTTCAAGACATTTATTTACTCAAACAATACAACTTTAATGCGGTTCGCACCTGTCACTACCCTGATGATCAGCGATGGTATGACTTATGCGACCGTTACGGAATTTATGTGTTAGATGAAGCAAATATTGAAAATCACGCATATTACGACCCTATTCCTCGAAGTGATCAATGGTCATACGCCTACATGACACGAGTACAACGCATGTTTCGACGCGATAAAAATCATGCCTGTATTTTTGGCTGGTCACTCGGAAATGAAAGCGGTGACGGTGCAAATCACGTAGCATGCCAAGCGTGGATTCGCCATGTTGATCCAACTCGCATTGTACACTATGAAGGCTTTGTTCGCGATGAATGGAAGCAATCCCCCTTTTCACTACAATCCCTCGCACGCGGAAAAGGAAAAACTGACCTTATTTGCCCCATGTATCCGTCAATTGACTTGATTGTAGAATACGCTCAAAAGTGCGAAGACTACCGCCCGCTTATAATGTGCGAATATTCTCACGCAATGGGAAATGCAAACGGAAGCCTTGCCGATTATTGGCACGCAATCGAAGCAAACCATGGATTACAGGGAGGCTTTATTTGGGACTGGATTGATCAAGGAATCTCAAGTGTTCCACAAAATGATGAGGCAAACCCTAAAAAATACTGGAAGTACGGCGGCGATTTTGGCGACAGCCCTACAGATTATAACTTTTGCCTCAATGGATTATTATTCCCCGATCAAAGCCCAAAGCCTGCCATGCAAGAATGCAAACGCTTATTTGCTCCCGCTCGCTTAACAGGTATTCATCCCAAACAAGGAATCTTCCAAATTGAAAACCGCTTTGACTTTACAACATTAGACTGCCTTGCTCTTGAATGGCAGCTAAGCTCAAATGGACAAATCATCCTAAAAGGAACAATGCCCCTACCTGCAATTAAGCCAAGCGAAAAAACATCAATTATAATAGAAGAAATTAAACACAGTATTGCTCAGCATGACGGCAGCGAAGTGTACTTTACGGCAAACTTTGTTTATACAACAGCGAATGAATGGCGAAAAGCGGGTGATATTTGCACAAGCGATCAAGTTTTAGTGTGCAAAGCCTTTGGAAATCAAGTTTACAAGGTGGCAACAAAGACAAAGCTTTCATGCAACGAGCTACAACAACTGGCAGACAATTTTACCCCCGTTTTATTTCGAGCACTGCTAGAAAACGAAGGCATAAAATCTCAATTACACCTAATCCATGCAGAGCCACAACCATGGAGCTTTGCCGAAAAACCAACCGTTGAATGGCTTGATAACGATCTGGAACACATTCACCTTGAGAAAAAAACTGATTCGCTTTTTGAACTATTTAGCGGCACCAATGCCATAAAAAAGCAAAAACTTGGCACCTTTACAAAAAAAGTCAGCCCCCTACCAGATGAAGGGCTAAGCATTGAACTACTTTTTGACCTCAATCACGCTATAAGCGAATACCCACGCATTGGCATAAGCGTTCCCATCCCAAGCGAGTTTGAAAACATCCACTGGTACGGCTGTGGCCCACACGAGAACTACAGCGATCGCTCCTATTCAGCCCTCATTGCTATGCATCAAAAACCCATCGCAACCATGTTCGTGCCATACATCGTCCCCCAAGAAGCAGGAACACGCACAAAAACAAAGTTCCTCCAGCTCAGCGGTGCAAACAAAAGCCTCCAAATTCAATCATCACAAGACTTTAGTTTTAATATTTGCCCCTATACAATCAGCGATTTGTTTAGTTGCACCCATACCTCAAGCCTCACTAACCTTGCCACAAGCAGTGCTAAAACATGGATGCTAACGCTCGACCTTGCCCACCGTGGCGTCGGAACAGGTGCATGCGGCCCTGATACACAAGAAAAATACCGCCTACGAGCAGGCATTTACGCTTTGAAACTAACACTAAAATAAAACCACAGCAAACCTCTTTTTCTTTGGGCGTTACGGTTTTACAAACCGTCGGGCTTTCCGTTATAATCTTTTTATCTTGTGTCAGCAAGATAAAAAGTATACCACTGCAATCCCTAACGCACACGAGTACTACCTCTAGTGGAGTGCTAGATACACCTCTGGCGGAGTACTACCACCTCTAGTGATTTGTTTATAGCCCTAGTAATGGTGAGACATACCACCCTAGTAATGGTGAGACATGCCACCCTAGTAATGGTGAGACCCTTTACTAGGTACTTGTATTATTATTTGTTATTTCTTTTGCTGCTTTTTAGCATACGACTGTAAGAATTTTACTACATCGTCCTTTCCTTTTTCTCGTGCACAATCAATAGCAGTCTTGCCCTTTTCATCTTGATGATTGATATCAGCTCCATTTCTCACAAGAAACTCTACTACAGGCAATTGACCTGTAAAAGCAGCCCACATTAAAGCAGGACTACTAGCATTATCCTGCTGATTAACATCAGATCCCTTTGATATAAGGAACTCTACAATATCTAAAGACCCTTCTTGAGCAGCAAACATTAAAGCAGTCCACCCATAATTATTTTGATGATTAACATCTGTTCCCTTTGTTACAAGGAGCTCTACTACAGGAAAATGTCCATTTTGAGCTGCTAGTATTAAAGCAATCAATCCATTTTCATCTTGATGATTAACATCTGCTCCCTTTGTTACAAGAAATTGTACAATAGGTAAATATC
>JBOFSR010000073.1:0-19203 GCA_051651645.1 Treponemataceae bacterium
AGTTGCAAATTCCTGTAGATAAAATTACTTTTCTTGCTGATGAGAGTGAAAAAGCTCATTTTGCTTCAAAGGATTTTTGTGGAAGCATAAGTATTATGACTCAGCTTATTCTAAAGTGCTGCACCACAATAAAAAAATCCCGCTTTATGGAAGCATTACCAATTTGTAAAAAAAAATATTTTGTGCTGCCTAAAAAAAATCAGTGGGATCAACAAACACTTACAGGGAGTCCTTTTTATTCAATGTGGTGGGGAGTTTGCGTTGTTGTGAGCGAAATTGACTTTACACTTTTTCAGCCGCAAGTTAAAAAAGTGAGCCTCTTTATTGATGCAGGAAAAATTCTTGATAAGGATGCTGCTCTCTTATCCGTTCGTCGCAGTGCTGAGCAGATTTTATCTTCACTTACCACGATTGATGTAATGGATTTTCCCTGTATTGAAATTGATTTTTTCGATTCAGGTGAAAATCCTAAGGAAATAGGAGAGCTTCTCTCTTTTATTCTGCCTGCAGCCTTTACTAGTTCTATCTCTCAAATTATTGGACAGGCAGTAATATCGCTTCCTTTAGATCCTGCTTTGATTTATAATGCAATAGAAAATAATGGGGGACAAAAGTGAAAATCTCTTTTATGCTTAATGAAAAGCAACAAGAAATTGAAATTTTACCTCATGAAAGCCTTGTATCAGTTTTACGAAATCATTTTAGATTATTCGAGACAAAAAGCCATTGTAACAAGGGGATTTGCGGTTCTTGTACGGTTCTTGTAAATCAAAAAGCTGTTTCAGCGTGCTTGGTTCCGATTGCCACAATTGTAGACTCCCACGTTATTACCATTGAGCATTTTAAAACAATGAGTGAATATACCTCTGTTGCACAAGTATTTGAAGAACTTCAAGTAGATTTATGTGCGTCTTGTATGCCGTTAATTGTTTTTGTAACGTACGAAATTATCACAAAAAATCAAAGTTTTTCACCGCTGACTATAAAAAAGCACTTTCATTCGTATTATCCCCATTGTATCGACTTACAAACACTAATAAATCTCATTACCACAGCTGCACGGAATTTACGGAGAAGCCTATGAATAGCAAAGTTAAATTTTTTTTTGCTAATAATGTTTCGGAGCTTGTTTATCATTTAAAAAATATTCCCAAGTTGACTGTTGTTGCTGGGTGTACTACTGTTATGCATAATTTTTCCGATTTTCCTAAAAAAATTATATGCATAAACAAAATTACTGATTTAATGAATATTAGAAAAAGTGAGCGTTCAATAGAGTTTGGCAGTGCTGTTTGTTTGTCAAAAATCCTTGAGTTAGAGACAAAAAAACTTCCGCAACCTTTTTTACAGGCACTTGAGTCAATTGCGAATATTCCTGTGCGTAATCTTGCAACTATTGGCGGAAATATTTGTGCAAAGGGGTTTTATCACACAACGTATGCTCCCTTGCTTGCCTTAGATGCCGTATTAGAAATACGAAATCATAATGAGTTATCGGTTGTTCCTTTAAGTAAATTTGACGGTGTTGCAAGTGGTTACTTTTTGTCAAAAATTAAAGTGCCACTTGATGATTGGGATATCGAAGTTTTTAAGCGACTTGAAAATGGCACTACAACTAAGCAAAACGCTACTTCTTTTACCTTGCTTACAAAAATAAATAAAAATATTCTCTCTGATTTACGGATTGCACTTGCGGGCGACTTTTTATTTAGGAATAAAGAGCTTGAAAATATTTTGATAGGGCGAAAACTTCCGTTAACGAGAAAACAATTAGAAGATTTTTTAATCGAGGCAAATGATTATCTAGTAGAATTTCTGGATGAGAAAAAAACTAGCTTTACCGATATGGAAAAAAAACAATTTCTCAATTTGATTAGAAAATCTCTGAAAGATTTATTATAGAACGCGTTTTACTTACGCTTAATCATCTCATTTTTCCTGTAGAAATTACAGCCCAACAATATTTTTTCATACCCATGATTATACAACCATACTTTGAAAAAAACAATTGAAAAAAGGCTTATTTTAAATATATTTAGTTTTCGCCATGGCAGCTCCCAAAAAGAAATTAAAAAGCAAAATCTTATCTTGACACATCAGTTTGAAATCAGCATTATTACTAATATTTAATTTAGAAAAAATCTTTTTTTAATAGCAAGCCCTCAATTTTTGTTGCATTTACAACAGAATATTTTTATCAGATAAGGTATTCTAGTAAACATATTTATTCATTTTCAATTTAGGAGAAATTATGAACAAGGTTAGAAAAATTACAGAAAATATTTATAGCATACACGCCAATTTACCTGACTTACGGCTTTTCGAAGGTTTTTGGAAAATACCACACGGAGTATCGCTTAACTCATATGTGGTAAAAGGAGAAGGTGAAAACGCAAAAAATGTTTTAATTGATTTAGTATGGGATTGCCAAACAGCTGTTGATCAGCTTTATGAGCAGCTTAAATCAATCAACGTAACAATTGCTGATATTGATTACTTAGTTTTAAATCACCTTGAGCCCGATCATGCAGGCTTCATTCAAAAATTTTTCCAAGAAAATACAAAGGCAACAATTTATACAACCCAAAAGGGCGTAAATTTACTTGACAAATTCTTTAAGGTTCAAGGACGATGCCACGCAATTAAAGACCAAGAAATCCTTGAGTTAGGAGGTCAAATAACATTACAATTTTTTGAAACTCCGAATGTCCACTGGCCAGAAACAATGATGACATACGAGCAAAGTTCTCAGACGCTTTTTAGCTGCGATGCATTTGGCTCCTATGGCACAATTGAAAACAAGGTAATTGATAACGAATTAACAAAGGAAGAGCATAGTCTACTTGAGCATGAAATGCTTCGATATTACTCAAATATTGTTTCATCTTTCAGTCCCGCGGTAAACAATGCCCTCAAAAAGCTAACAGGACTTCCTGTAAAATATATTGCTCCAAGTCATGGATTAATTTGGCAGGAAAATCCAACTGAAGTAATCAATCGCTATAAAAAATATGCAGGCTATACAAGTGGAGGAGAGCTTGAAAAGGAAGTTTGCGTTATTTGGGGCTCTATGTATGGATCGACGGATAAAGGCGCTTTGGCGATCATTGAAGGCTTAAAAGAAGCAGGAATCCCCTACTCTCAATTCAAAGTGCCAGAAAGCAGCTATTCAGAAATTCTTGCATCAGCACTAGGAGCAAAAATTCTTGTTTTAGGAATTCCAACCTATGAATATAAAATGTACCCGCCGATGGCTCACCTTTTGGACTTATTTGCACGCAAACACTTTTTCAAAAAGACAGCTTTCAGATTTGGTTCATGGGGTTGGCTGAGCAATCTTGCAAAAGATTATGATGCGGCAACAAGCACTTTTTCATGGAACCACTTACCTGCCTATGAATGGCAAGGCATTCCAACAAATGAAGATTTACAAGCATTGAAACAAAAAGCAATTGACTTAAAATCAGAACTTTAGAACACTTATTCAACAAAGTTTGCTGATAATACTATACTCGGTATTATCAGTGAGCTACTAATAAAATAGCAAAGAATCCTTTTTTATCCAGCCTTTTTCATTTTCATGAAAGCTAACATACACCCACTGCCCTATCGTCTTATTGATTTGAACACATGTTCCAACCTGTATTTGATCAATAACACGTGCAGATTCAGAGGGAATAGCATAAATATTTTTTTCAACAATTAATGCATGCTTTTTTTGCAAAACAAAAAATTCAAACGCAAAAAGTCCTGCACTAGCACAAAAAAGTAATATAACAAAAATTAAATTTTTTTTCAAAATAAGACAAATAATAAATCCTGCAAAAAATAAAGCAAGAAAAAAAAGTGTCACTGTTAAAAAAAACTGAGGGAATTCATTTCGATTAATCGTAATTCCATGTGCTTGTTCATAATCGTGTCTTTGTTTTTGATACACAAAAAATAAAAGTTTTTCACGCTCAAGTGTTCGTAAAGCCTGTATATTATTTAAAATATCTTCATCACTTACTCGGTGCTGCTCTGCTTGGTTTTCTTCAGGTAAAAAAGAGTTTTCAAAAAAAAGCTTTGATCGACTTTCATCACCCTCGTTAAAACCATCACTTGTAAGCGATTCTTGTATAAAAATCTTTTTTTCAGGAATAATAAATTCAATACTATTGTTATGAACATCAACAGCGTGTATTTTTGCACTGGGAATACTATAGTTTTGTGACGCCAGCGGAGTCCACTCAAATTTTCCAACGCACATTGTCTGATAATAAATAGTTTCTTGATTTGAAAAATCCGTTTGTAAATCATCAATCAAAGTAAAAAAAGAATTTTCTGGTAAATCATATTTTAACGAAGTGATTTTTTTTAAATAGTGAACATTTAACGAAAGAATAATTTTTTCTTGGGAAAAAAGATTATTAGATTCAAGCTGCCAAAAACCACGAGCAATCATATTTTCTTTTTTTTCAAAAACCATAATTTTATCAAAACCGACAAAAAAACTTTCTCGCAGAAGTTGAAACGATACGCTAGGCAAAATATATTCACCTGCTCTGGTAAAAATAAACTCCAGCTCCACCAACGTTGCATTCAGTCCATTATGAATCACCGTTTTCTTTTGTGAGGAAAAAAACTCAACGGAATCAGGCAAATCACTTAAAGTAAAATTTACCTGCTCAGCTTTATATTCTGGAATCAATAGCGAAAAAGTGATTTTTTCATCAACAGTGACGATGGGTTTATGAGGAACAAGTAAAAAATCCTCAGCAAAAACTGAGAAAATTATAAAAACTAGTAATCCAATACAGAGGAATCGTTTTGTTGCGGTTGATTTTTCCATTGATTTTTACCATTCTCCTTAATTACAGAAAAAATTGATTGTTGAACAGGATTTTCTTGTGAACTCATGCCCATTTGATCGGCAGATGATTGCTGTTCTTGACTTTGATTTTTTTGATTTTGCTGCATGACTAACTCAAGGTTTACAATCGCATTGACATTTGTTTTATCAATAGCCAGAGCATCCTTAAAAAACTGAGCAGCAAGGTTATACTCGCCATTTTGGTACGAGATAACGCCCAAATTATAATAGCGTCCAAACAAAATATCGTTTGTTGTGTCGTGTGAAAGAATATCCAAAAGCTCCACAGCTGATTCAAACTCATTGAGCATCAAGTATGTAGTGGCAAGTCCAAAGTCAGCATAGATTTGCTCCTCCTCCCCTGCCAGCTCACCCACTTCTAAAAAGGCAATAGCGGCTTTTTCATAGTTTTTTTGATTCCAAAAAATTGATCCTTCAAGTAACTTAAAAGAAGATTTAAAATCAATAGAGCATGAGGTAAAAAAAACTGAGAAAATTATGAGAAAAAAACTATTTTTTACAAAGCCTGCAAATTGATATATAAAAAGCCCCAATAGGAAAAACAATAACGACAAGAGCAAAAAAGTGTGATGACGTTCAGCGGGCTTTGAGTCATACGCAGAAACAGTTGCAAGGATATCAGCTTTATTCGACTGGGCAGCTAAAAACGGTTGCATCATTTTAATTGCTTGGACGGCGGAGCTTCTTTCAAGAGAGTTGACATACAAAAATGATCCTAGCGTTTTATCTCGAGCATGCTTTTCCTCAATAAGCGATTGAATATTTTTTAAACTTGCTTCTTGCAAGGCAGATTTTACAATAGTGCCATTTCCGCTTAAAACATCAGTTTCCTCAGTACTACCGAATCCAATTATTACCACATTTATGCCATATTCTAAAGCCTTTAAGGTAGAATCAAAAAGTGATTGCGTTGTCTCCTGACCATCAGTAAAAAAAACGATACAATTTGTTGAGGCGGCTTGGCTCGGAAAAGAATTGATTGCAAGGTCAAAGCCACTAGAAAGATTTGATCCTGCTGAGGAAATAAGCTGCGGGGAGAGTTTTTCAAGAAGTGAGTAGACAATATTAAAATCATCGGTAAGCGGAATAGTCAAAATACTTTCGCCTTTCGTTAGAACAACAGACAAAGCGGTTCCTTGCATGCGTGAAAGTAAATCAAAGGCATAGCGACGAGCAGCTTCAAGGCGAGTAATATTTTCTCCTTTAAGAATAACATCCTGTGCCATCATACTATATGAGATATCAAAAATAAAAGAAACGGACGATGAAGTTTTTTGCACCAACACATTTTTTTTACCAAAATACGGGCCACTTGATGCAATGCACAAAAAAATCCATGCAAGACTCCAGCATACGATTCGAAAAACTAATTTTATCTGTATGTTTTTATATGCAAAAGACAGATGAAATCGATTTGTGTAAAAAGAGCCAAGATTTTTTGCAAAGTTTTTATAATTGGCTATAATAATCACGATTGCAGGAAAAATCAAAAGAATACCGTATAAAAAAAAGGGACGATCAAAACTCATTATAAAATCTCCCGTAAATAAAAACGTGAAAAAATCCACGCAAGAAGAAAAAAAGTTAAACTTGCAATGGCAAAATAATAGTATAAAAAGGTATGCGTTGCTTTATTATAATATTTTTGTGCAACACTTTGTTTATCAGAAATATTTTGTAAAAGTCCTGTTAAATTGGCCAAAGTTTCGGTGGAAAAATATTCGCCATTGCCAACACGTGCAAGGTGATATAACTCCCGCTCATCAAAGGATGAGCTTAAATAACCTGAGTACATTTTTGCACTTGTCGTATCAAAATATTCAATAGGAACATTCCCTTTTGTTCCTAAACCAAGTACATACAGTGCAATATTATTTTCACCAATCAAGCGAGCGGCTGTAAGCGGACTAATCGATCCTGCATTGTTTTCGCCATCAGTTAAAAGAATAATCACTTTTTTTGGGGCAGTTGATTTTTCCAAGTGATACAAGGCAACACTCAAGCCTGTTCCCAAAGCTGTCCCATCACCTAAACTTCCAAGATAAATCTCATTTAATCGCTGAAAAAAATAATTATGATCAAGAGTCAGAGGCACAACAAGAGCAGCTTGCGAGGCCATGCTCACAAGTCCAAAAGCATTGCCTCTGGCATCAAGAATGATTTTTTGTATTGCATTTTTTGCCGCATCAATTCGTCGTAAGGCGTCAATATCTTTTGCACCCATTGAAGGGCTTGTATCAAGAACAAAAAGAATGTCCGTTCCCTTTGAGGTAAAGATTTTTTCATTATGCACGATGATTGGATTTGCAAGTGAAATAATTAAGCAAGAAAATGCAAAAAAAACACAGACCCGTGAAAGCACTTGCGATATTTGTAGCAAAATATTTTTATAGTGAAACGCATGTCCTTGCCAATCAGAAAGCGTCAAGGGTAACTTAAAACGAGCAAAAATCTTAAAAAAACGTAAAATAAAATAAAGGGGAAAGAGCAAAAATAAAGCAAAATAAAGCGGGTATTCAAAATACATATTAGCTTTCTTCCCGTTGAGAAGTCATCTCTTTTGTATATTCAAAGATTTCAATAATTGATTTAATTTGATTAATCAAGTCTTTTTTTGCCATAAGCGGCGTTATGGTATTTTTAGCTTGCTCATCACCTGAAAAGCGAACATAATCAAGGTGAATAAAAATATCTTGCAATGCTTTAATAGGAGTTTCAAAACACTGGCATTGTTCAGGCGAAAATAAGGTTTTCATTTTAGAGCTTTCGACTGATAAAAACGCTTTAAAAAAATGACTTTCTAAATAGATACGCGTACAAATAGTAAGACCGTGGATAAAATCTTTTTCGTTCATTTTTTTTGCCTTTTTACTCAGACGCTTAATATGGCGTATAAAACGTGCGTAGTTTTTTGACTTAAAAAGGCTTTTAATCAGTTTGTGGATAAAAAGTCCAAATCGTTTTACTCGAAATATGAGAAAAATAAGTATAATTACACCTAAAAATCCGCCTGCAATGGTGCCATATAAAAGATAAAGCGTTTTTTGCAAAATAATGGGCGAAACAGGTGCTTGTATTTCACTTATATTTAGCTCTGCACTCAAAGATTCTACAAAAAATGAAGGAAAGGTAATACTATAGGTATCAATATTTTGTAAAAAGGGAGCAATATCAATTGGCTGAAGCTGAATACTGCCAACAGTCCACGGTGTAACTTCAATTAAAACCTGCATTGAAGTTTCTGTTGATTGAACCTTTAAACGATTAATAGTGTATTGGTCGTTTGAAAAAAGCTGCAAAAAACTTTCATTTTCAAATAAATCAATATTCACAGGAGTAATTTTTTCTGCAAGATCGAGAGTGTAATACACTTCAACCGAGTCGCCAATATAAATTTTATGCGGAAATATTTTTATGTCATTCATGACAATTTCCTTGCATAAAAAAAGTCGGATAAAACTGACACAGGCTCATCCTGCATAGTCATAACAAGTGGGCGAACTTTATATTTTTTGCATAAATTCTCCCAACGCTCTACGTGCTGTGCATGATGTTTTTTCCATTGTTGATGTAAATCATTCGAATTTGTGGGCAAAAAGGCTTCATCATTAGTTTCAGGATCAAAAAAAGATATATTTCCTGCAAATGGTAAATCATTATCAGTCAAGCGAATAGCTAATACATCATGATGAGATGCAAGTTGTGCAAGCTCAGTTTCATAGGCTGTTGTGCGAAAGTCAGAGAGAATTATCACCAGCGATCGATTTTTCAAATGTTTTCGGGCCCCTAAAAGAGCCTGCGATAAGGCAGAGCCTTTTTCCACTTTTGTAGGTAGCGAGTCAAGTGCCTTCATTAACATCATCACATGGCTTTCTGTAGCTTTTGGTTTGCATGAAAAAGTGATTTCGTTATCAAAAAATACAGCTCCCACAGGACTGTAATTATTTTGTGCGGCAAAAATGAGCAAGGCAGCTACTTCACTTGCAAGCTGTAATGGACTTTTAGAAGAAAATCCTGTTTGCATAGAAAGAGATCGATCAACGATCACATACACAATCAACTCACGCTCTTCATCATACATTTTTACGTAAGGCTTATTAATACGAGCAGTAACATTCCAGTCAATGGTACGAACATCATCGCCGTACAAATAATCTCGAACGCCTGCAAACTCAATCCCCTGTCCACGATACAAAGAGCGAAAAATGCCGTTTTTCATTCCTTCTGCAAGAGAAAGAGATGAAAGGCGCAATCGTGAGGCTTTTTGAATGAGACTTTGGTAATCAAGTTTATTTGAAATCATAATTACGGCAGGGGCAAAACAGAAAGAATTTTATTGATAATATCATCAGCTGTTAGCCCATCAGCAACCGCTTCATACGAAAGCACAATGCGATGGCGCAAAATAGAAGGAGCGACAAGCTTTACATCATCGGGTAAAACATATTTTCGCCCAGCAAAAAATGCTGCAATTTTTGCACACTGCAAAAGAGCAATTGTTGCCCGCGGAGATGCACCAAATGACAAATATTTAAGAATATCTGAACGATTTTTTCCTGCATTAATTTTGCTAATAGTGCTTTTTTCTTCCCCTGAGTCAGGGCGAGTTACTGCAACCAAGGAGACAAGGTACTCAATAATTTTATCATCACAAACAATGGTTGCAATGAGAGATCTAATTTTTGTAATCATCTCGAGTGTAAAAACTTTTTCAACGGGAACAAGAGAAATATCCCCTGCGTCCATTTTTTTTACAATCGCAATTTCTTCGGTGATTGACGGATATGGTAAAATTAATTTCATTAAAAAGCGGTCAAGTTCCGCCTCGGGAAGATTATACGTACCTTCTTGCTCAATGGGATTTTGCGTTGCTAAAACAAAAAAAGGATTAGGTAGGGCAAGTGTTGAATCTCCAATTGTAACTTGATGCTCGGCCATAGCTTCAAGCAAAGCTGACTGAACCTTTGCAGGAGAGCGATTTATCTCATCAGCAAGCACAAGGTTTGCAAAAACAGGCCCTTGTCGAATTGAAAACTTTGCCGCAGCTTGCTCATAAAAAAGTGTTCCAATCAAATCTGCGGGCAATAAATCTGGGGTAAACTGAATTCGCTTAAAAGAAAAACCTGAAATATCAGAGAAGGTTTTTACCAGCAAGGTTTTAGCAAGCCCTGGAACGCCTTCAAGTAAAACATGACCGCCTGCTATGAGTGCAATCATAATTCCTGCAATCACGTCTTTTTGACCAACAATCCGTTTTTCAATTTCCTCATGACAACGATTTATATAGCCTTTGCATTCTTCAAACAAGGCATCATTTTGCACGGTATCCATAAAACCTCCGCTCTCAGTGTACATGGAACACAAGAAAAAATCAACTGTCTTGCATTTGAGTAACAAGTAAAAGTCGCAGGGGCAAGCTATTATCGAATGTGATACGAAGTTGTCCCATAGCGTAAATCAATTTCATATACATTTTTTTCAATTGAATTGACAACATCAAGGGCAATCATCATATGGTGTAGCACAGATTCATCAAATGTTCTATCAACTAAAACCTTAATTTTTGACTTCATTGGATAGATAGCAAGGTCATAGTTTCCGTAATCTTTTGGCAAAATCTGAATCTCTGAAATTGACTCCAAGTATGAAGGATTTGTCTCTGCAATTTCTGATAATTTTTCAAGAAATGGACGCAATTTTGAATGAACTCGCATTCCAACTTGGACGCTTTCAAAATTAAGTCCGCTAATCAACGGAAGCTTTTCTGAAACATGACCGTCAACTTGAAAAACAACGCCTTTTTTATCAATAGAAATGGGAATTGATTTATCTCCGCTTAACACAATGGCCATGGCAATCGGAACGCGCTCCTCAACATTGACAATCACATGGTTAGGCAATTTTTTTTCAACGCTAATATTTGCAATTAACGGATGATCATAAAAAAAAGCTGAAATAGTTTCTTGATCCAATCGCCCCCAAGACTGAGAAAAAAGCAATGAGGATTTTTGTAATAAATCTTCTTCGTTAATGTGATTAAGTCCCGTAAACTCAACATCAACCCCTGTTGATAAAGGCAGTACAACAAAATACAACAAAAGCTCAATTGCAAGTACGGTAAAAATTATAATGACTATAATTGGTAAAATTTTAGCTTTTGCATCAGGATTTTTCTTTCGAGGAGATTGGTTATGATCACTAAAAGGATAAAATTGATTAATGTCAGAATAAATTTGGCTTTCAGCCATGTTGAGCCTCCGAATAAATATTGAAACGTGAAACGTTTATGATTAAGCCACAAAAAGCAAGTGTAATAGCAAGCGAAGTTCCGCCCGATGAAAAAAATGGCAAGGGAATTCCCGTGGATGGAAAAAGTCCCGAGACAACTCCGCAGTTCAAAATTGATTGAAAAAATATTGAGGAAACGGATCCAATTACCAGCAAGCTTCTAAATAAATCCTTGCACTCAAAGGCAATTTTTAAACCTATCCACAACATATAAACAAGGGCAGCAAGATAAACAAGCACGCCAAAAAATCCCATTTCTTCAGTCCAGCCTGCAAAAATAAAGTCTGATTGCACTTCTGGAATAACGGAGGTTTTGCGATATGCTCCGCCAACACCACGACCCCAAAAACCCCCAGAGCGAATTGCACTTTGTGCTGCCAAAAGTTGATAGCTCATTCCATACGGATCAAGCCCTGGTTTTAAGTATGAAATAACACGATACACTCGATACGGTTCGGTAAAAACAAACAAAAAGGCAATGGGAATGCCAAAAAAAATCAAGGTCATAAATAAGTGAATTTTAACACCTGCAAAGAAAAAAATGACTAAACCAATAAAGAAAATAAAAAGAGTAGTAGAAAAATCATCTTGCAAGTACACAAAAAAAACAAAGCTTCCAAGCACAATCATAGCAGGCACAATTGACACCATAACTTCATCCATTCGCTCTTTTTTCTTGTCAAAAATATGAGCTAAATAGCAGACAATAACAAACTTAACCAATTCAGCAGGTTGAAAAGTAAAACCTGCAATACCAAGCCAGCGACGAGCTCCATTTTTTTCAATACCAACACCTGGAATTGCTGTTAAAACGCAAAGGAAAAACACAACGACGACAACAGGAAAAAAGGTTTTTCTAAGCATTTCAAGGTTAATAAAAGAAAAAAAGATCAACAAAACTAAGCCAATTACCGCTGTTCCCAGTTGGCGCTTTATATAATGCAGCTCATCATTGAAAAGACGCAAGGCTGAACTTCCAGAACTTAAGTACAAGGTTATAAAACCCAAGCCACAAAGCAATAAAATAGAGATGATAAAGCCTGTATATACAGTATGATTATTATATTTACTTACAGAGATTGGACGGCTTTTCATGCAACTCCCTCATTTGTCTGGAGTGCTTGTGCTGCTTCCCACAGTTTCATCCCTTGAGAAGCTTTGAGTAAAATAAAATCACCTTTTTTAGCATTTTGATGTAATATTTGCGTCAGTTCATCCATTGCTGTTGAATGAAAAACCTTGCCAATAAAATTTTTGCAGATTTCATACGCAAAACTCATTTGTTCGCCATAAAAAATAATGACACCGGCATTACTGTGTAGTAATCGATTGCCAATTTTTTGATGCAATTCAAGTGACTTTGCTCCAAGTTCAAGCATATCGCCTAAAACGTAAATTTTCTTTGCACTTTTTGCTTCAAGCGATAAATCATCGCAAAAATCAATTGCACTAAGCATAGATTCAGGATTTGCGTTATAGCAATCTTGCATAATCGTATAATCCCCATGCAAAATTTCACAGCGACCAAAAAGTGGCTTGATTTTCTGAAACCCCTCTTGAATTTCGTTTGCACAAAGATCAAAAAGCTCAGCAATCGCAATTCCTGCAAGGGCGTTTGAAAAATTATGAGTTCCCGCTAAATTGAGTGTGCAGGCTGTTCCCTGATACAAAAAATCTGTTCCAAAATTATTATTCTGCACAACGTGCGACACATTTTTGCAGGATTTTTCCCCAAATGTTTTAATAGTTCCCTGAACATTTTTTTGTAAAAAATCTGCATATTCATCATTTTCGTAAATAAATCCAACTGATTTTTCACTAAAATTTTTAAAAATCTGTTTTTTTTCAGCAGCGATCACATCTTTTGAGCCTAAAAGCCCAATATGAGCGGTGCCAATATTGGTAATCACAGCAACATCAGGATTTAAAACATCCGTTATTTCTGCAATCTCCCCTACTCGGTTCATGCCAAGCTCAAAAACGCCAATTTCATGGTGCGATTGAATTTTAAAAACCGACAAGGGCAATCCTGTTTCAGAATTAAAATTCCCTTCATTACAAACAACAGAATATTTTTGTGCTAAAAGTTGAGCGATAATCTCTTTTACGGTTGTCTTTCCAGAAGATCCCGTAATCCCAATCTTTTTTAATAATGGAAATTGTTGCACATACTTTTTTGCAAGATTTTGCAAGGCATACAGCGTATGCTCAACGACAATAAACGTTGCATTGTATTTTTTAGCCCACTGAGCATAGGGATTTGCATCAGTTTTTGCATGATTTTCATCAACAAAAATAATAGACGCACCATTTTGCAAAGACTGTTCTATATACTGATGTCCGTCTTGATTTGATCCCATAAGTGGAATAAAAAGTGTATTTTTTTGCACAAGCCGACTATCAGTGGCAACGCTTGTAAAGACGACGGAATCTGCCTTGAACAGCACATCGCCTGAAACGCTTTGAACGAGTAAATTAAATGTTAGTAAACTCTCCGTGTTTGCCACTTTTCATCCTTGTAATATTTTTCTATCTATCTTTTAACTTGCACGCGAATAATCTCATCAGGACTTGCCTTTCGCATTTGCAACGAGCCTTTTGCAAGTTGCTCAATTCGCTCAGGGCTTGATAAAACAGAAATGCCTGCTATTAAACGCTTATTTGCTTCAATCAGTTCATACTGACTTGATTCAATTTTTTTAACCTCACGCTCAATTTTTGAAAATCGCTTTGCCTGAATACTATCTAAAATCAATAAGCACGGAATGCAAATGACTACCAGATAAATCCACATTTTTTTAAACGCAATTTTTCCGCTTTTACGGATTTGTTCCCACTTCATAAATCTTCCTTACCACACGTAATTTTGCACTGCGAGAAGGATGATTTTCTTCAATCTCCTCGCTCGTGGGACAAACAGCCTTTCTTGTTAAAAGAAGAGCCTCTTTTGTGCCTCTGCATATACATATCGGTTGTTGAGGCGGACAAATACAGTCTTTCGCCTTATTGCGAAAAAAGTTTTTTACAATTCTGTCCTCAAGCGAATGAAAGGTGATAACTCCCATTTTGCCGCCCACTTGTAAAACCTTAAACGCATTTTCTAATGCACTTTCAAGGCGATCAAATTCTTTGTTTACTGCAATGCGCAAAGCCTGAAAGGTCTTTGTTGCAGGATTAATTTTCTTCCGTCGATACTCTGAAGGAACTGCGTGATAAATTATATCGGAGAGCCTTTTTGTCGTTGTAATGCGAAACTGCTTTCGCTCTTCTACAATCGAACGAGCAATTCGCCTGCTGTACCGCTCTTCTCCGTTGATATAAATCAAATTTGCTAAATCTTCTTCATTCAAAGAATTAACTAAACCTTCTGCACTTTCTTCAGTCAAAGGATTTAGACGCATATCAAGTGCCTCATCCTGACGAAAAGAAAACCCCCGACCAGATTTTTCATAATGAAAAACAGAAATTCCTAAATCAAACAAAATGATATGAGGCCTTTCAAATTGGTCGGGGTAAGCTGCGTAAAACTCGTCAAACCACGCAGAAACAAAAGTCATCCGATCACCAAAAGAAGCCAAACGTTCTTGTGCTCGAGCCTGAATTTTTTTATCCGCGTCTAATCCTATAATACGCAAATTCTTAAAATTGTGTAAAAAAGACTGTGAGTGCCCACCCTCACCCAAAGTCGAATCAACCATTAAAGGTTTATCAGCAAAATCCTCATTCTCTGGGGATAAATACTGCAAGCATTCTTGTAACAAAACCGAACTATGAACAATTTCCACACTATCTTCCTCAAATCCTTAAAAATGAATTGAAGATAATTTTTCAGTTGCTTCAAGAAAACTTTCTTCACTATCTAGTAATTCTGCCTCATACAAGCTTGCATCCCACAGTTCAATATATTTATTGACGCCAAGAATTACGCAATCTTTTGACAGGCTTGCATATTCACGCAAGCTTTGTGGTACAGAAATTCGTCCCGTTTTGTCAAACTCAACCTCTTGTGCAGGAGCAATAAAACGCCTTTGCACTGAACGATCTTGCTTGTTAAACAAGGATGCACTTTCCATTACTTTTGAACAAAGGGCTTTCCACTCTTCAGGTAAAAACAACCACAGACACTTATCAATGCCTCGTGTTGCTATGAGAATATTTTCACTCAGTTCATTTCGCAATCGTGATGGAAAAAGAATACGACCCTTTTCATCAAGCGTATTACGGTATTCGCCTGTTAGCAAATTCATTTTTTTACCACTTTCTCCCACTAATTACCACTTTCTTCCATTTTAACAGATAGAATTTTTCTGTCAATGCAAAAATAACAAAAAGATTAAAAATTACTAAAAAAAATTATTTGTAACTATACAGATGTATAGTATTTTTCAAGTTTTATTTTGATCAGTTTTTAGTTAATTGATTGGTATTGTTTACTTGGGTAAAGGCGGTAAATCTGATAAAATACAAAAATGGTGCCATCTTTTAATGAAAGCTCATTGCATAAAACGCTAAAAAAATTATATGAAATTGAAAAAAACGGTGAAAAAATATGCTATGAGCCTGAAAAAAAAGTTAAGAATTTTCGATGCGACTTGCTGTTCGAAAATAATATTATTGAAATTCAAACGGCAAACCTTTCAAAGCTGAAAGAAAAAATTGAAAATCTCATTGATACACATAGAATTACAGTAGTTTTTCCTCTGGTAATAGAAAAAACAATTATCACCGTAGATGAAAATGACAAAAAACTCGCTTCAAGAAAAAGTCCTAAAAAGCCTCTCATCTATGAGATTTTTAATGAATTGACACAAATTTACCCTTTTGTATTACACCAAAATTTTACCCTTGAAGTGTTGCTAATCAAAACTAATGAAATTCGCATAAAACCGAGTAAGGAAATAGTGCTTCCAAAACGAAGAAGCTATAGAAGACGACAAAATTGGATTAAGCTCAATAAAACGCTCACTTCTATAGAAGAAAAAAGGATTTTTAAGACGGACGAAGATTATCTTGCCTTGCTAAATGAATTATCCTTGCCAGCTATTTTTTCTTCAAAAGATATCAAAAAAACTCCTGCAAAAAACTATGCAAATATTATGCTTTGGGTTTTAAAGCGAATGAATTTAATTCATCTAGAAAAAAAAGATAAAAAACTCTGTTTTTATATACAAAATCACTTATCAAAAAAGTAAAAGTTCCCTTTTTAAATCTCATTCTCCCTCAGACTCTTAGCAATTTTTTAATTCCCTATAGATTTTTTATCATTTTTTATTTATGATAAAATCACTTTTATTACAATAGGAAATAAGATGATTACATTAAAATTTGGTGGGACATCGATGGCGAATGCACAACGAATGATTAGTGCATCTGACATTATGGAAACTCGCCTTAAAAACGGCAAAATTAGCGTGGTTGTTTCGGCTGTTGCGGGAGTTTCAAACTTTTTGCAAGAAAGTATAAACGAAGCTATCAAAAATACAGATATTGAACTATCAATTAATAAAATTATTCACATTCATCATGATATTTGCACAGACATTGAGAAAAATCTGCCTCCATTTAATACAAAAAAAACATGTGAAAAACTACAACAACACTTTGACGAATACGCAAAACTCCTGCACGCAGTAAATACTTTTGGCGAATGCCCGTTATCAATTCACTGCCGCATTATGGGCTTGGGCGAACTTTTATCTTCTATTATAATGGAAGAAATTTTACTTGCTAAAAAACTGAACGTGGTTTTGCTAGACTCACGGGAATTTATTTATACTTCAGGCAATCAGGCAGAAGGCGATCCACTTTACGAAAAAACAGAAAATTCTTTTCTACCCTATCGCGACGAAAAAGGCTCCACTCAGTTTGACGTTTTATTATTTTCAGGATTTATTTGTAGCTGGGTTTCACCTGACAACAGTGTCCACATGGGACTTTTAGGACGAAATGGATCCGATTTTTCTGCTGCAATTATTGCTTCTGCATTGAACGCAAAAAAAATTGAAATTTGGACAGATGTTGATGGAATTTTCTCTGCAGATCCACGTATTGTCAAAGATGCCATTTTGGTTGATAAAATGACGTATGAAGAGGCCATGGAATTATCATTTTTTGGATCAAAAGTACTTCACCCCAAAACCCTTTCCCCGCTGATTGCGAAAAACATTGAAACATGGAGTCTTAACAGCTACAATATCAATGCACCAGGCACGCTCATTGGCAAAGGCCCCTTTGAAACGCAAGGCCACCACGTACGTGGCATTTCGTGCCTAAAAAATACGGCAATGATTAGCGTTTTAGGATCAGGACTGAAGGGAAAAAAAGGAATTGCAGCACGCATTTTCCAAGCCGTCTCAAGGGCAGGTATTTCGCTTTTACTAATCACACAGTCAAGTTCCGAATACACAATCAGTTTTTGTGTCTCTCAAAATGATGCACGCCTTTGTAAAGACGCTCTTTCAACAGAGTTTGAGTTAGAAATTAAAACGGGAATTATTTTACCCATTGCAATTGAAGAGCATACCGCTATTGTCTCGATTGTCGGCGACGGTATGAAAGAAAGACGTGGTGTTGCAGGGCGATTTTTTAATGCACTTGCTGCAAGCGATATCAATCTTCATGCCATTGCACAAGGATCTTCAGAAAGATCTATCAGCTGCGTTATCAAAGGAAGTGATGGAGATACCGCTGTTCGCTCAGCTCACCGCTTCTTTTTTGACACCAATCAAACAATTGAAGTTTTTCTTTTGGGCGTTGGCACAATTGGACGCTCCCTGCTTGATCAAATAAAAACTCAACAAGAAAAATTACTCAACCAAAAAATTAAAATTAAGGTTGTGGGAATTGCCAATAGCACCAAAATTCTACTTAAAGAAGAAGGAATTGCTATAGAAAATTGGCAAAAGGAACTTCAAGAGGATGCACAAAACTCAACGATTGACAACATAATTGCGTTTGTCAAAAAAACCAAACCGTTTAATCCTGTTTTTGTGGACTGCACTGCTTCAAAGGAGCTACCAAAATACTATCTGGATATTTTTAAAGCAGGAATGCACATTTGCACCGCAAATAAAGTTGCAAACTCCCTTAAAATGGACTATTACAGCAAATTGCGTACTGTTGCAAATGATATGAACAGGCGGTTTTTATACGAGACAAATGTTGGAGCAGGTTTGCCTGTCATTGATACCTTGCAAAATCAGCTTAAAACAGGCGATTGTTTAGTACGATTTTTAGGGATTATGTCTGGCTCTCTTTCATATATTTTTGGGCGACTTGATGATGGAGTGAGCTTTAGTACGGCTGTTTTAGAAGCACGTGCGAAAGGTTTTACCGAGCCTGACCCTCGTGATGACCTTTCGGGACTTGATGTTGCACGAAAGCTGCTAATTATTGCTCGCCAATCAGGTATGAGCATTGAACTTGCAGATATAACGGTTCACAATATTTTTCCTTCTGATTTTGATACCTCGGGCACAACAGAGGATTTTTTGAAAAAAATTGATAGCCTTGATACATATTTTGAAAATAAAATACAAAAACTCAAAACTGAAAAGAAAGTTTTAAGAATGGTTGGATCGATTGAAAATGGAAAATGCGAAGTTGGTTGCATTAAAGTTAGCTCAGAAGATGCACTATATACAATCAAAGGTGGAGAAAATGCCTTTGTCTTTTTTACAGACCGCTACTCTCCAACTCCGCTGACAATTCGTGGTTATGGAGCAGGAGCAAATGTAACAGCAGCAGGCGTTTTTAGCGATATTTTACGGACAGTTTCTTGGAATCCATAGTAAAAAAATAAGGGGCTATACCACATTTTATTTATTTTTCATTAAGTGGTACAACCCCTTTTATAATAACATTGGTTCTTGACTAGCACCTAAAAAATAAATAAGGTGTAAGCAAATGAAATTCAGTAGATTAAGTACATATAAAATCAATAAAATAGTTTTGTGTTTTAGCGAAGATATTACCGCAACGGCAGCAGCAAAAATTGTGAAGGTAAATCGAAATACAATTAATAGCTATTACAAATTTATTCG
>JBOFSR010000074.1:0-1340 GCA_051651645.1 Treponemataceae bacterium
GAGCCTGCTTCTTGAGCAGTTACGCTTACGGTTGCAAAGCCCTCGTGCTTTACAGTAAAGGCTCGATCAGTGAAATATCGCTTGCCATTTGAGGAGGCGTAAACAAGCCCTGCAGGGATAGCAGAGACTACAATCCCTTTTTGATTAACCGTTCCCACCGCACAGCTTGCGTATAAAGGAGGCACTCGGTCTGACCAATGCAAGCGTAAGTTTTCACCACTTGCCGTGTCAGGGAATATTTGCTCGGCTAAAAACTCTAAGTCCCCCAGCAATAAATGATTAATGCCTGCAAGCTTTGCACTTAAAACCTTAATCAAATTATACCGAGGCGTTTTTTCAATCGGTTTAAGAACACTCATGTACGATTTGTAGGTACGATCGAGTAATTCTTGTAATGTTTCTCTTTCAAAAGCCATTCCATGCCTCCTGTACGCTGAGCGTGTTACCATCTGGTTTAACGATTTTCACGTGATAGTTAAGACGATTTTTCTCTGTTTCAACAGTCACATCAATCTTTTGAGCCAAGCTGTCATCAATAATCCACTGCAAGCATTCAACAATCATTTGCTGAGCTTTACCTGCAGTTGCACCATTAATTTTGCCCTCACTTTGTAGCAAAAATAAATCACTGCCAAAGTTTTTATCTGCAAACCAAGAGCCCTTATTCGTGCCAATACTCATAAGCACAAGCTCTCGAATATCATTGTAGTTTTCAATCCTGCCCGTTTCCATGTTGCACCTTCTCATTTTCTATCTTGCTAAAATCTTCTTTATTGGCAAGCATTTCAACAGCTATTGTAATTGCAGCCTTGTACGCAGAACCACCATCTTGAGGAACGGTGGGGCTGGTTTTAAGAGCATTTATTATGCCGTCAATGCGAGATGTCATTTTATCAAGGTTTGTTTTTAGCTCTTGTGCAATGACCACGCCACCTTTTTGCTTACCGTTTATTTCTACCGTGCCATCATTACGACAAATCACGGTGCTACCGCCGTCGGTATAAATGGCAACATCTCCCTCCTCTAAAGAAGGGGCATTTTCAGTATTTTCAATTGGCATGACTTGTAGTGCATCAAAAGAGCCTGCCACGCATAAAATACTCACCGTGCCACTTTTTGCCTTTGTATAAAATCCATAAGGGAAGGCTTCTTTTTGGTTGTCGATAACTCTCGAAAAGCGTGTTGCCTGATTGCAAGTTTGAAGCAGAGCCAGCTTTTTGAGCCTGCAATAAGTCAAGGCGAGTTTGATTGTCGAGAGTCTCATTTGACTGTCCAAGCAAAACCTCCTCCCAGCGACTTAACAGCTTTTCACTTTGCAAGGGATAGGATTCAGTTTATAG
>JBOFSR010000075.1:0-5542 GCA_051651645.1 Treponemataceae bacterium
AGTTTTGCAATGCTCATAGAGTCAGTCATATCACCATAATGGAGATTAATTCTACGGTGCTTATGCATATCTTGAATTAATTCTTTTATATATAAATGTTCAATACGTTGTGTGTTAAAAGATGAAGAGCGTCGAATAATTCCATGTACTTCGTAGTCTTTTTCAAGCAAAAACTCCGCTAAAAAAGATCCATCTTGCCCTGTTATTCCCGTAATTAAAGCTGTTTTCATAATGAATAATTTTCCTCATAGTAAAATTATCCTAATATTAACAAAATTTAATAAAGTATGCAATAGCAGTTTTGTTAAAAAATAAATGCTATTGCGGTTTGTACAGATTTGATTTAAGTCTTTTTGTGAATAAAAAATTACTATATTGACTTAAACATGAAATATAGTAATTCTTTCAAAAGTTTGATAAAAAACTATTTAAAATAGTTAATATCTTTAAACTTAATTAAATACGCTGTCACGATTTTTTTGATTAGTACTAAAATTTTATGCTCTTTTTTCTTATTAAATTTAATACGTTATAAAGTCTCATTTTTTTTAATAAAAGGCTAACTTTCTTTTTTCTTTTCTGTCTTTTCATAGATTTACCTAATGTAATCCATTTTGTTTCATCTGCTAAAATAATATAATTCCGTAAACTCTTTTCCTCAATATAAAAAGCAAAAAGCAATGGATGTAAAAATTTTGTTTCTTCTAAGCTAACTGAATAACTCTCCAAAAGTTCCTTTGTCTTTTTTGCGAACTCATCTTGAGCTTCAACAGGAATTTCTTTATACCATTGAACAATCCCTTTTAGTGTGTGTAGGCAAAGATCTCTTTGACTTTGTAAAATATTATGCTCTTTCCAAAAGAAAGAAAGATTAATCAGTACTTGTAATAAATCAACTTTACTCGTATTTTTACTTGCCATTGTTGAGCTAGCATGTTGCCGATAATGCAAATATCTTGACTTATCTCCTATGGTAATAGGTTTAACGATTGTAATATATTTATACCAAAACTCCTCATCTTCGTACTTTATATATTCTGGAAATGTTATTTTGTTTGTTTGTATATCTGATGTTTTATAAATCTTATTCCATGGACTAACTGATAATTTTGAGGCATCAGGGAGTGTTAAGCGTGTTGGTTTTGTAAAAGGGATATAAAAATAGTCATAAAACCATTCTTTTTTTGTTGCATCATCAAAATTAATAGCAGAAAACATCCCTAGGTTTGCATTATGCTTTTCCATTTTTGTAAGCACTGTGTTGTAGGCTTGTTTTTCTATCCAATCATCACTGTCAATAAATGTAATGAACTCACCTGTAGCATGTTTTATTCCTGTATTTCTTGCTCCACCTTGACTAAGGTTTTTTTCATGCTTGAAGTATTTGATGCGGGAATCTTTTTTTAGGTAGTTTTGGATAATAACTTCTTCGTTGGCAGGGGAGCAATCATTTACAATAATGATTTCAATATTTCGTAGTGTTTGATTAATTACACTTTCGAGGCATTCGACTAAGTATTTTTCTGTATTGTATACAGGAATTATTATTGATAATTTAGGTTCATCTCTTTTATAAGGAATAATCATATGTAGTGTGAGATATTCTATAAAAAAAAATTATTAATTGCAATAGCAGCTTTATTAAGTTTAATTTAACCCTCTTTGTTAATAAAAAATTGCTATATTGACTTAAACATAAAATAAAGTTATTCTTTCAAAAGTGCTTATTAGATATTCTACAAACAAAAAAGGTAAACTTAAAAAAACTGCCACTGTCTATACTCAACAAGATATATCGATTTCCAATAGAAACATTGATGAAGAGGCGATAAAAATAATTGCAAAACTTCGAGAAAATAATCACGTTGCCTACCTTGTTGGCGGTGCTGTTCGAGATCTTTTGGTAAATAAGCGGCCAAAAGATTTTGATATTGTCACCGATGCACTCCCTCAAAAGATAAAAAAGATTTTTAGAAACTCGCGTATAATTGGTAAGCGTTTTCGTCTTGTGCACATTTTTTTTACAGATAAAATATTTGAGGTAAGTACTTTTCGTTCAATATCGAGTGGCACGGTGGGGAATAGTTTTGGTACCATTGATGAAGATGTGCAACGACGAGATTTTACCGTAAATGCCCTCTATTATGACCCAATCAAAAAGCAAATAATTGATTACGTTGATGGCGTTAAGGATATCAAAAAAAAGATTATAAAACCTGTTATTCCTCTTAAAACAATTTTTAGTGAAGATCCTGTTAGAATGATTCGGGCAATAAAATACAGTGAAAAAAATGATTTTAGCATTCCTCCTAATGTGCGAAGTGCTATAAAAAAAAATTCGTATTTGCTAACAAGTGTTTCTGCTTCACGTTTAACAGAAGAGCTAATGAAAATTATGAGCTGTCCTTCTGTTGATAAAGTTTTTTTATCTGCTTACGAGCTATCAATTTTTATGTATTTGCAGCCAACTGCAAGCGATATAATAGAAGAAAATAAACAATTTGCAGAAAAATACTACGCAAGCCTTGTCGATCTTGCGTTGTTTAATCAAAAGAATCCTAAGGCACGACTAGGAGAGAGGCTCCATTTTCTCATTTTTGATTTTATATGTGAGCTAACTGATTGGCAAAAAGAAGCGGCCGAAAGTACTGTAACATCGATTTATCATAAGGTGTGGTATCAGTGCCGCAATTTTATTTTACCGATGAATCCGCCGCGTGTTGAGCTTGATTATGCAATTCGCATATCTTTAAAAAAGCTAGGCGTTAAGGCAAAATTACGAGCGAAAATAAAATAAGCAATAAAGGCAAAATACTGTAAGCATGATTTGTAAATCTGCATAATAACAGCTAATCATTTTCAAGTTGACTTTTTATTTTCCGATACAATAGTATGAAGTATTTTAAATTATATGGCGTAGGACTTTTTTTTAGTTTTTTAGCACTTTCATCTTTTGGAATGGGCAATAAAGAAAAAGCTATTAGTGATCAACATTCAGTTGCAGAAGAAACTCAAAACATTGTTGAAGATAATAGCTTTAACTATGACTTAGCCGAATTTCCATCACTTTCTGAAGCAAAACCGCTTGTTTTTGATGAGATTTGGGCGTATGTGCTTGAAGGTAGAGAAAATACATTTAACACGGCATTTCCAATTAGCGACGTAGGTTATTTTGGTGCAACCATTGGCACTTTTGGAAAACTTGCAGGAGTACCCGATAGAAAAAAGTTTGCAAAGTATACGGGACGAGTTCATTTGGTGATTGCAGATACAAATCGCTCGCTCACTCATTTTTCGCTTAATCCTGAGTATCCTGTTCGTGACGTTCTTATCAAAGATATTATTGACGCATCAAAACCTTATGATGGCTTACAAATTGATTTTGAATATGTTCATAAAAATGATAAAGAGAATTTTATTAGTTTTTTGCGTGAACTAAAACGCCGACTTCCTAAAAACAAAATTTTTAGCATTGCTGTTCCTGCACGTACACGTAAACTACAAAATGATATTTTTGACTATGACGTAATTGCAAAAATTGCGGATCGTATGCTCGTTATGGCATATGACGAACATTGGTCGGGGAGTAAACCAGGGCCTGTTGCTTCTTTTAGTTGGGGCAGAAATGTTGCAAAATATTGTGTCGAGGCAATTCCTGCCCACAAATTAATTATGGGGCTACCCTTGTACGGTCGAGCATGGACAAGTGACAGATCAGCAGGAGCTTACAGGCTTACTTCTGGGCGTCGTATTATGGATGAGCAAGGAATTAAAGAAGCCCCTCGAAAAGATGGCGTGCCTCATTTGAGTTATGAAGTTTCTTCAACCGTAACGCTTTACTACGATGATGTACAATCCTTATATGAGAGAAGTATTTTGTATACAGATTTAGGTGTTAAGTCGATTGGTTTTTGGCGAATGGGACTTGAAGATACCAATATTTGGTCGTTGTTACAGCACCGCTAACGAGAGTAAGCCTCTTATTAACAACTGTAGAGCAATGTCTTGATAAAAGCCGTTGCTTGTGATAAAATTATCGCATGGCAAAGTTTATTTTTATAACTGGTGGCGTAGTTTCATCACTTGGCAAGGGAATTGCAGCAGCTTCTTTGGGGCTTATTTTGAAAAGTCGTGGCTACAAAGTCATTATTCAAAAGTTTGACCCCTATTTAAATATAGATCCTGGGACTATGAATCCGTATCAGCATGGAGAGGTTTTTGTAACTGATGATGGAGCTGAAACTGACCTTGATCTTGGGCATTATGAGCGATTTACCGATGAAAACCTTTCTCAAAGCAGCAATACCACTGCAGGACGAGTATACTTAAGTGTCTTAAATCGTGAGCGTGAAGGTGGCTATGCAGGTGGCACGGTACAAGTGATTCCGAACATTACCGATGAGCTTCGCTCTCGAATGCTTTTGTCCTCACAAGAGACCAATGCCGATATCATTATCACCGAAATTGGTGGCACCGTTGGAGATATTGAATCCCTACCGTTTATAGAGGCATGCCGACAAATCAAATATGAGGTTGGCAGCGAAAACTGTTGCTATATTCATTTAACACTTTTACCATATATGAAAAAAGCTCAGGAACTTAAATCAAAGCCAACTCAGCATAGTGTAAAAGAATTGCAAGGCCTTGGTATTCAGCCTGATATTATCATGTTGCGAACTCAGATGCCCGTGGATACCGTAACGCGCGAAAAACTCGCTCTTTTTTGTAATGTTTCAGCCGATTCAATTATTCAAAATGAAAATGCCGCCTCCATTTATGAAGTTCCCTTAATGATGGAAGAAGAGGGACTTGGACAAGTTGTTTGTCGCGTCCTCTCTCTAAAAAACACCCAATCAAATCTTGATCAATGGCGTTCAATGGTTAGCCGAATGCAAGGAGCAACACAGGTTGTTCACATTGCACTTGTTGGAAAATATATTGAATTACAAGACGCTTATCTATCTGTTGTTGAGTCTCTTACTCATGCAGGGATTGTAAATGATGTACAAGTAAAAATCGATTGGATTGACGCCCAAAGTATTACAGACGGTGGTGTTGCACAGCAAGTATTGGACAGTGCCAATGCAATTATTATTCCAGGTGGCTTTGGTGATAGGGGAATTGAAGGGATGATTTTAGCAGCACAATATGCTCGTGAAAATAAAATCCCTTATTTTGGCATATGTCTTGGCATGCAGATTCAAGTTATTGAGCATGCCCGTAATGTGCTTGCTATGAAAGAGGCAAACTCAACTGAAATGAATAAGGAAACGCCTTTCCCTGTAATTGATTTGATGCCCGATCAAAATGGCGTTATTCTTGGTGGCACGTTACGCCTTGGAAAGTATGACTGTGCACTCTTAGACGGAAGCCTTGCAAAAAAGGCCTATGGAGAGCCTTTAATTAATGAGCGGCATCGCCATCGGTATGAATTTAACAATAAATATAAAGAAGCTTTTGAAAAATCAAGCTTGCTTTTAAGTGGCATAAATACCGAACGAAACCTTGTTGAGATAGTTGAACAAAAAGATCACCCATGGAT
>JBOFSR010000076.1:0-3358 GCA_051651645.1 Treponemataceae bacterium
TGATCGAAAGCTTTTTCCCGTGCCACTTTCACCAACAAGAGCATAAACTGTAACTCCTTTAAAAAACCAATACACATCTTGTAACAACTTCATTTGAAAATTATATACAAAAAAGGAGCCTTTGTCAAGGATCACAAATTTGCTGTAAAGACTCTTAAAAACAAGGTTTTTTACGTAAAACGATATATGATTATGGCTTTTTTACGATTACCTTCAAATCAAAGAAATCTCTAAAACTTAAAAATGCGCATACTGCAATGATAGCATTCAAACTTGACACTAACGAGAATAAAAATGTATAAAGTAAAAAGAAGGAGATCGGATGTTCAAATCAGTTTTTAGCAATGTGCAACACAAAAAGCCTTTAGTTCATGCTATTACAAACTATGTTACGGTGAATGACTGTGCTAATATTATCCTTGCGTGTGCGGCCTCGCCTATTATGGCTGATAATCAAGCTGAAGCGTACGACATTATTCAGAAGGCCTCATCACTGTACATTAATACAGGAACACCAACGGAGCAATCGATTCAAGGAATGCTCTGTGCGGGGAAAGAGGCAAACAAAAAAGGCATTCCTGTAATCCTTGATCCTGTTGGGGTGGGTGCCTCGCGGTTTAGAAATGACTTAATTGAAAAACTGCTGAGCAATATAAACTTTTCTATTATACGCGGAAATATTTCAGAAATTAAATTTTTAGAAGAGCTCTACTCGAAGGCTCAGAGTAAAGCGTCAAATACAACATTCGGAGTTGATGCTAACGATGCTGACAAAATTACGGAGTCAAATCGAGCTAAAAAATGTAACGAGCTAAAAAATTTGAGTAAAAAAACAAACGCGATTATTGTTGTCTCTGGGGAAACTGATATTGTTACGAGCAAAGAAACACTATACACCGTGCATAATGGACATCCGCTTATGGCAAAAATTACGGGTAGCGGTTGCATGCTTGGAGCGGTGCTTTCTTCTTTTGCTGGTGGAATTTCATCTTTAAGCGAGCAAAACCTTTTGCATTCAAGTCTTACATCAGTTTGTGCAATGGGCTTATGTGGAGAGCTTGCATACAAAAAAATGGTAACAACAAATACAGGCAGTGCAAGTTTTAGAACTTTTTTGCTCGATGAAATGAGCCTGCTCAGTGCAGAAAAACTACAAGAAGGTGCCAAATATGTCATGCAATAACAAAGATTTACTACTCTATGCAGTAACGGATACTCGCTGGCTTAATGGAAAAACACTTGAACAGCAGGTTGAAAATGCTATTAAAGGTGGGGCTACATGCATTCAATTAAGGGAGAAAAATCTGTGCTTTGATGATTTTCTCTTGCAAGCACAAAAAATAAAAGCCCTTACAAAAAAATATTCTATTCCCCTTTTTATAAATGACAGTGTGGAGGTTTGCTGTGCCGTTGATGCCGATGGCGTTCATGTCGGACAAAGTGATATCGAAGAAAGTCTTTTGGCGATACGAGATAAAATAGGAAAAAATAAAATTCTTGGAGTTTCAGTAACAACGGTAGAGCAAGCAGTACTGGCACAAAACACAGGTGCTGATTATTTGGGCGTTGGGGCAATGTTTACGACAGGAACCAAAGACGACGCCTTTAGTGTTTCCCTGCACATGTTAGAGGCAATTTGCACAAAAGTTAGTATTCCTGTTGTAGCAATTGGGGGGATTACAAAAGAAAACATTTACAAGCTTGCACCATGTAAACTTGCAGGAGTTGCATTAGTTTCTGCAATTTTTGCCCAAGATGATGTACAAAAAGCCACAAAAGAAATGCATACGATTGCACAAGATTTATTCTAATTTTTTTATGCAAGGGATGTAAGCGAATGAGCACGGTTTTGCATGAAACGCAAAATGCTCCCAAGAATCAAAATTATTTTACAAAAGCAGAAAAATATTCTTTGTAAAATCGAATTTGTGTGATATACTCGATTAGTAATTGCAAGGAAAAGGAGATTTTTATGTATGATGCGATGATTTTTGATCTTGACGGTGTTTTGCTTGATTCGATGGAAATGTGGGGCAGTATTGGCGAAAAATATTTACAATGGATCGGTATTGAGCCAGAATCAATTCCAGCCAATTTACCGCAAGCACTCCTGACAATGGGATTAAAAGAAAGTGCACATTATTTGAAAAAAACATTTAATCTTTCGCCCGATGAGAATGAAATACTAGAAGGCGTGAATTCGGTGGTTGAAAATGAATATGCGTATAATTTGCAATTAAAAGAGGGAGTTTTACCGTTTTTAGAGCGAACAGCGGAAGTAAAAAAATGCATTGTAACAGAAACGCCTAAGACCTTAGTGGAATTGGCTTTACATCGCTTGAAAATAATGCATCATTTTGATTTTATTTTAGCGGCAACCGAATTTGGAAAAGGGAAAAAACATCCCGATATTTTTATTCATGCCGCCCAAAAACTTCAAACTCCAGCTTCTAAAATCATTATTTTTGAGGATGCTCCGTATGCAATGGAAAGTGCAAAAAAAGCGGGTCTTGTAGTGTGTGCGGTAAAGGAAAAAACGTACAAAGATAAAACTGACGAAATAAAAAAACTTGCTGACTTTTTTATTGATTCTTTGGCAGACTGGAAAGAGTAAATTATAACAAAGGAGAGAACTTTGAAAAAAGTTTTAACGATTGCAGGGTCTGATTGCTCTGGAGGAGCGGGAATTCAGGCGGACTTAAAAACTATCACAACTCATAAAATGTATGCAATGAGCGTAATAACCGCATTGACGGCACAAAATACAATGGGAGTTTCTGCAGTTGAAGAAGTCTCCCCTACCTTTGTTGCTCAACAGCTTGATAGCATTTTTTGTGATATTCCTCCTGATGCAATAAAAATCGGTATGGTTTCAAGCAGTCAAATAATTGAGGTGATTGTTAATACATTAAAAAAATTCAAAGCTAAAAATATCGTTGTTGACCCTGTAATGGTTGCAACAAGTGGCAGCAAGCTCCTAAATGATGATGCAATAAATACGGTTATCACAAAGCTTATTCCCATAGCACAGGTGATTACACCAAATATTCCAGAAGCTGAAGTTTTATCGGCTATTAAAATTAACACAAAAGATGACATGACAGAAGCGGCAAAAAAAATTGCAACTTTTTTTAAGGGAGCAATTTTAATTAAAGGCGGGCATCTAAGTGATTGTGCTGATGATTTGATTTATCACCAAAATAAATCAACGTGGATTGAAGGAAAGCGAATTGAAACACAAAATACGCACGGAACGGGGTGCACGCTTTCATCCGCAATTGCCTGTAATCTTGCTCTCAACCAAGAAATAGAAACTGCTATCAAAAATGCAAAAAACTATATTACGGGAGCCTTAAAG
>JBOFSR010000077.1:0-1415 GCA_051651645.1 Treponemataceae bacterium
TGCAAGCGTCACGCCGTCAAGCTCACTATTTTCTCTTCCCACTACGTGCAGGGTAATTCTCTCTCGAAGCTCGCTCTCTGTTGCAGTTGCAAGGCGGCGTACATCGATAACGGTAGTCCCTTCACTAAAAAGCTCAACCTTTCCATCTCTGCCAACATCAGCAACAGTTTTATTTATACTGTCATAAGTAATTATTCCGCTCACCGAACGAGAAAGTTTTATTTGATAATATCCGTCTTCAAGATTAACACTGACTTCTTTGCCACCCTCAAACTCCAAAACATCGCCTGCCTTATCAGCCTCATTTTCAAATGAACAACCGCTGAGCATTCCAAATACAAAAACACCCACAATTATTAGTTTCGCTATTTGTTTTTTAATCATACTAATCTCCTACTTTCTCCAAATCTTACAAACCAACATTTTACATAGTTTCAGAGCTTTTGTCAACAACCATTGGTGCCATAGTTATACGAAAACAGGAAGCACACTGCAATCCCTAACGCACACTACTACTACCTCTAGCGGAGTGGTAGATATACCTCTAGTGATATGCTAGATGTAACCGCCAGCGAAAAAAAAGGAAAATGCCAGCGAAAACAACAAGGCGAGTTATTGCACAACTGAACGAGTTTCGTAACGAAACTTATTTCAGTGAGTGTAACGCTATTACAAAAAAAGGAGACTAGAAATATATCTAGCCTCCTTTTTTTATGCTCTAATCAATTTTGATTGGGTAGTTTGCTGTCAACACTTCAATCTTTGTCTTATTATTGCCTTTATGGTTAGCCAAACTGAACTTGTTCAGTCCTGCAGTTCATTTTAAGCTCAATTGAATGCCAGCCACACTGTTCGATATATTCTGTGAGCCTCGCATTTCTGTATGAACAGAGCAAAAACTTTCCTTTTAAGTTTGACAATGTTTCTAAAAGCTCATCAAAATCTGATTGCATAGCTATCATAATGCCATTGATACGATCCAACGTAAGGCGGGTCGCAGTACATAAACGCCTGCTGTGAATCACGGCTTTTGATAATCTTAACGGCATCGCAACACTCAATCTGTGCATTTTGCATTCGCTCGGTATACTCAGGGCAAAGCCTACGTAAAGCTATCCCGCTTATTAAAAATTACGAGTGCATACAAAGTATGGTGCGAGTAATTAGGGCATCCACACCGCCCACTCTCTTTTAACACGGTCAAACATTTGAGGGTTTTAAATACAACTTCTGCTTCATCATGTTGCTTCCGACTATGCAAAGAAAGCTCGATAAGCTTACTCAACGCATCAAAGTCAGTTTTCAGCACTTCATAAAAATTAATCAACTCGCAGTTCGTGTCATTGATAACTTCACAAGGAGAGGGCTGCTTGGCAAAGAAAATTGCCCCTCCGCCGACAAATGGTTCGACATAA
>JBOFSR010000078.1:0-12839 GCA_051651645.1 Treponemataceae bacterium
TAAAAGCATCCTCTGCAATTTCTGTTACGGGCACATCATACACATGATTACGCACAGTTATACTTGTTTCATCATTGAGCGTTCCAACTCCTGTAACGATTAACTCTTTGTCGCCTTTATGCGAACGGTACGAAAGCCCTACTGCAGTAATTTTATGAATATACTCTGTTTTATCAATGCTAAAAGTAACATATGCCTCACCGCCAGAATACGCCCTCACAGGATACATATCACTACTTCTACGAGACACGGACAGTATCTCTTTCTTATCCACATGATACTTTATTTTGCTCTCTCGACCACGTGGAATCGTTGAGACAATTAAATCATGAGTGCCACCAACACTAATAGTATCAAGAGGCGACACTGAAATTTGCAAGTCATCGCCAACGGTAATCTCACATATCGTTGAAACAGTAACTCCATTAGCTCCTGTTACCGAAGCAGTAACCGTCTCCGTACCTTTTGCAAGAGATACAAAGGTTGAAGTGCTTTGCCCCAACTCATTTGCCATACGCGTAGGAATCCTAGTAACAACTCCCAAGCCTGAGGTGCTCCATTCTATAGGGAAAGAACAGTTTACAGGATACACTTCTGCCGTTAAATCTACCCCGCGGTGAAGACCATCTATTACTACATCTTTTTCTTTGATAACTATGCTTCCAGGCAAGATAACAATTTGAGCTTCAAGCTTATCTACCAAACTTGGATCAGCCTTAGATATTGCTATAATTTCAAATTTCCCTGCCTTTTGCAGAGTAGTTAGAACACCATTCAAATCAATTGTAGCAAGGCCTGTATTACTTGAATGCCAATATACATCCGTATTGGTCATACGAGGATCTGTGAAATTAACGGTTAATTGTTTTTTGCTATTTATACGTAAAAGATCAAAATCGATATCACGTTTTATAGTAATGCCACGCTCACCTTCCAAAACCTCTACTTCAAGATAGTTAAATACAGAAGCATTGTCCTGAGAAGTCACTTTAAGCCGTGTTACACCTGCATGCACCGCCGTAATATTTTGATCTATCAAGCCAACCTTACTAGAGTCATCGACAGTCCAGCTAACCGCCTTATTGTGTGCAGACTCTGGCTTTACATCAAAGTGTATATCACTTACGCTGAACGTCTCACCAACAAATAAAAATATCTTACTCGGTCGCACCTGTATTTCTTTAACGGCGCGGGCAGGGATTGTTTTAATGTCTATCGAAGAAGTTTTTCCACCATTTTCACTTTGTGCCGTAATTCGTACTATTTTCCCAGCCTCTTTTGCCGTTAGCAAACCATCTTTACTAACAACAGCTGATTGAATATTACTGCTTATCCAATTCACCTTACTAACAGCATGTGCAGGAACAAAAACGGCTTCTAGTTGAACAGAATCATCAACAAAGAATTCTTTTGTTTCGCTTGCCAAAGAATCTTGGATTTTAATTTCAATATTTTCTACAGGAGTGTCATCAGTAACACGAATAGCAACTTGCACTGGAGTAAAGCCGTCAGCCCTTGCACTGATAACCGCATACCCTATATCCTTAAGTATTAAACGTCCGTCATATTCAACATCAACAACAGTAGTAGCACTACTTTTCCAGAAGATATTCGTAGCTGCTCCACCCTGAGGTTCAATTGTTCCTCTCAATACATGGCCAGTTGTACCGTTTTTTAACTGTAGAACGGTATCCTGCTTGACAGTAACACCATTGTATCGTACAACAATTTTTTGCTCAACGTCTGTCTCTCTATCTATAATCCGAACAAGAAAGGATTTAAGCAACAATCCACTTGTGTTATAAGCTGATATAGTAGCCTCACCAACAGCCATTGCTATAATTGTACCTGTGGGTCGAACCTGTGCCGTAAGGATATCTGTTGAATCCCAGCGAACACTTTCTGTGGCATTTTTTGGAAAGACCTCAAAATCAATACTGCAAGATTTTCCAATCCGCAAATATAAATTTGGATCTCCCCCTTGAAATTCTCGTATATTGTTTATTTTTATATCTGTTACATCTATCCGTACATCGACGTGTGAATCTGCCTGCTCGCATGATAAAAAAAGAAAGAGAAATAAGCTCACCAAAACAGAAAACAACTTGTGCACACATCCTCCAGCAAATAAGCAGCATAATATTGTAAACTGTTTCTGTTTTTTTTTCAAGAGGGTTTTATTGATTTTCCGTATTTTATAGAGATATTTTTTTATAATAGCCTTGTTTTTACAAATATTTTTTCATTGATTTACAAAAAGTAATCACCCAGCCAACAAGTGTTTTCAACTTATTAAAATCAAAATGACACCGAGCCTTTTTTACTTGTCCTTTTTGACAGTAGAAATAAATACTAAATCGGCTTGACTGATTTTGTTTTGCTCGGTACAATGTCCACATGGGAGCTTTGTGGAATCTTATACAATAGTTGTTTCCGATGCCGATATTCTTTCACAGTTATGTGGCACTAACGACAGCAATTTGCGTCTTATTGAAGAGTACTTAGGAGTATGCGTTTTCACTCGTGGGAATGAGCTTTCTTTGTCCGATGCGAATACCAAAATCAAGGAACAATTCAAAGAAGTTATAACCTCTATTACTGATGAAATTAATAAAGGCATAGAGCCGTGTCATGATATGATTCGGTCAATCCTTGTGTCTATAGGTAACCCGCATCAAAATGACGACCACCCTGACAATCAAAACACAAGCAACGCAATGACAGATAATTACATTCAAATACCTAATGGATTGAAACGCATTTATCCAAAATCTTTTAATCAATCCGACTTAATTCAACGTGTTCGACAGCAAAATCTTGTTTTTTGTACAGGCCCTGCGGGGAGTGGGAAAACCTTTATTGCGGTGGCTGAGGCGTTGCGATTACTTCTTGAGGGAAAAAAACACAAGCTCGTTCTTACTCGCCCTGTTGTAGAAGCAGGTGAGAGCCTTGGGTTTTTGCCAGGGGATTTGGAGCAAAAGATTCATCCCTATCTTATGCCTTTTTATGATGCAATGGAAGTTTTGTTGCCACGGGAAGTTATCCGCCGTCTTGAAGAAAATAAAATGATTGAAATTGCTCCGCTTGCCTATATGCGTGGGCGAACGCTTTCTGAAAGCATCATTTTGCTTGATGAGGCACAAAATACCACGCCAGAACAAATGAAAATGTTTTTAACCCGAATGGGAATCAATTCAAAAATTATTGTAACAGGCGACTTAACACAAGTTGATTTGCCACGAAAAATACAATCAGGATTACATCATGCTTTGAGCGTGCTACAAAATATTCCTGAAATTTCTTATATTAAAATGACAGCACAAGATGTTATGCGAAATCCGTTGGTAAAGCAAATTGTGCTTGCGTATGAAAGTGAGAGCGAAAATGGCTATTTCTAAAAATTCAAATACCGAAAATGAATTTTCAACAAAAAAAACCTCAAAAAAAATTAAATTTGAACTAACTCGACAAAAAAATGCCTTACTGGTAACATCTGTAACTTTTTTGACAGTTATAATTATTACTTTTTTTGATTTGTCTGCACAAAAAACATCGTCCTTTTATAGTTTTTTAGATTACGAAGTGGGGCAAATTGCAGACCGAACGATAATTTCCGATGTTTCCATACAATCAGAAATTAAGGACGATTTGCACATTGACAAGGGCGAAAAAATTACAAAAAAAGGATTTGTCATAACGGAGGAAAATCTTGCAAAATTTCAGCTCCTGTTGAATCATAAAGAAAGTGATTTTAGCATTGGTATTTTCTTTAAATATATTGCGTATCTTCTATTGCTCAGCTTTTTTTCTTTTTTGGTTTTCTCCTCAGTTGTCCTTGATCGCACCTTGCAGCTAAAAGAATTGATTTTTCTTGCTATTAATTTTATTTTTGTTTATACGCTTACATCCCTCATTGTAAAAATACCCTATTTTGCCTCTGCTCATACACTTACATTCGTTGTGCCATCCTCAATGTGTATTTTGCTTACGGCAATTTTGCTCGGTCAAAAAACAGCGAATAGTTTTTCATTTGTGCTTTCCTTTGGCGTCTTTGCCGCTGCAGGCTTTGCCTCTGTGCCAGCTCTTTTTGTTGCCTTTTCAGGGATATTTACAACGCGATTAATTCTAAAAATAACCAAGCGAATTGACTTAGTTTTTGTCTCCATCAAACTTGCCTGCATTCATTTTTTTACAATTATTGTGCTACAAATTGTTTTTCCGCAGGATATTGTGCCGTTTTTTTCTGTTAGCATTGGCTGTGCGGTTGGAGGATTTCTTTCTGGAATTTTAGCTATAGGATTTTTAACGCCGCTTGAAACGCTGTTGAATACCGCCTCTGTTTTTCGATTAATTGATTTATCTGATTTGAACAATCCCATTATGAAAAAAATGTTGCTTACGGCACCAGGAACATATAGCCATTCAATGATGGTTGCAAGCCTTTCTGAGACCGCTTGTGCAGATATTCATGCAAACCCCCTTTTGGCACGTGTTGGATCTTACTATCACGACTTGGGAAAAATGGAACAGCCTGAATATTTTGTTGAAAATCAAACCCGCGGCAACAAGCATGACGAAATAAATCCGCGGCTTTCAGTTTCTGTTATCCGCAATCACATAAAAAAAGGAATTGAAAAGGCTCATCAAATGCGATTGCCGCCTGAAGTTATCGATATTGTGGCTGAGCATCACGGTAACGGTTTGATTTCTTACTTTTATAACGAGGCAAAAAAGCAGGACATCAATATCTCCCCCGAGGAATTTTCGTATACGGGAAATCCTCCTTCGAGCAAAGAGTCTGCGGTTGTTATGCTTGCAGACACGGTTGAGGCCGCGTGTAGGACACTTGATAAGCCATCTGTTTCTCGCTTAGAAAAATTTATCAAACAACTAGTCATGCAGAAAATTGAGCATGGTCAACTTGATAAATCAAATCTTACTTTTAAAGAGCTTGATGTTATTCAAGCCTCCTTTGTGAAAATTCTTGCAGGTTATTACCATTCACGAATTGAGTATCCCAATCAAAAAGATCCTGATAGTGAAAAAACTGAAGAGCAAAAAAATGCCTAATAAAGTTGAGCTGACTAACCAACACCCAAGCAAATCTGTTGAGTCCGACAAAATTTCTAGTTTTGTTGAAAATGTTTTAGAAAAATTAGAAAAGCAGCAATGGGAAGTTTCCATTACCTTTTGCGACGACGGTTTTATCGCTAAGCTTAACCGTGAATATCGTAAAAAAGACGGTGCAACGGACGTGCTTTCCTTTGAGCAGGGTGACTCTTACAAGGATGAAAATGATGTTTCTTGGTTTTGTGCAGGCGATATCATTATTAGCCTTGATACACTACAGGAAAATTCAAAATACTTTAACGTTCCTTGTGAACAGGAATTATATCGTTTGCTTATACACGGTATCTTGCACTTAAATGGCATGGATCACAGCGACAATAGCCAAAATCAGCCCATGCTTGTTTTGCAAGAAGAAATATTGACTCAAATAAAAAAGGATTGACAATGACTTTGATAAAAAAATTATTTGGAAAAAAGAAGAATCAAGCGTTAAAAACGGATGCAGAGACGCAAACACAAGAAGAAATGCTGCTTGAAGAAAAACAAGATATGATTCGAGGTATTGAGGACTTATCGGAAACATCGATTAAAGAGGTGATGGTGCCACGCATTGATGTTGACTTTGTCGCCCTTGATATGCAAAACGATGAATTACTTAAAAGCATTGCTGAAAGTGGCAATTCGCGTTTTCCTGTATACAGTGGATCTATCGATAACGTTGTGGGTGTGTTGCACGTGAAAGATTTAATTGTCGCCTTTGCTCATCACGAAGAAATTGATGTTGAAAAAATTATGCGGAAGCCCTATTTTGTGCCAGAGTCAAAAAAAATTGATAGCCTTTTGCGTGAATTTCGGCGGCGCCATGTGCACATTGCAATTGTTATTGATGAATACGGTGGAATTTCTGGAATTATTTGCTTAGAAGATATAATTGAAGAAATTGTTGGCGATATTCAGGATGAATTTGATAATGAGCGAGAAGATATTATTGCCTTAGAAAATAGTACGTGGCTGTGTGATGCACGAGTTGACTTAGATGATTTGAATGAAGCGTTGGAAACTGAACTTCCACAGGAGGAGTTTGATACACTTGGCGGCTTTGTTTTTGATCTTTTTGGAAAAATTCCTGTAAAATACGAAAAAGTTACATGGAACGACTTTGATTTTATTATTCAGGAAATGGAAGGGCATCGTATTAATCAAATTAAAATTATAAAAATTGACAAAGAAGAAGATATATAAATTAAAAATCTTCTTCTCTAGTATAAAAATTAAGTGTTTTTGTTAGGCGTTAAGATGAGAAAGCAACCAGTCAAAAAATCGATCACCAAAAAGATTTTTTATAAAAACAAGCGGTTTTGCCCCAAGTCCTAGCAAGTAACGAGTTTTTGGCTTTTTTACGCTTACTGCATTGGCAATGCATTTTGCTATTACACTGGGCTTTGTTGGCAAGTTGCCTTTATAAGTATTTCTAGTTACTTGTGCTGTCTTTAACGCTTGTTTTGCATATGCACCTTTTTCAGAACTTTTTATTAAATTATCCGCAGCGATTGCACCCCATTCTGTTGCAATACCTCCTGGCTCAATAACAATAACATCAATACCAAAAGGTTTTACCTCTATACGCAAGCAGTCAGAGAAGCCTTCAACGGCAAATTTAGTTGCATGATACCATGCTCCAAAAGGTGACCAGATTTTTCCTCCCATTGAAGAAATATTTACAATTTTGCCAAAGTGATTTTCCCTCATTTTTGGTAAAACAAGCTGCGTCATGCGTGCTAACCCAAAAAGATTTACCTCAATTTGACGACGAGCTTCCTGCATTGAAACATCTTCAACCGCCCCATAAGATCCGTATCCTGCATTGTTTACCAGCACATCAATTTGCCCTTCTTGTTCAAGAATTGCTTGCACGCACGTTCGCATAGACTCATCGCTTGTAACATCCAGTGAAAGTACATATATTCCTTGCTCGGTAAGGACTTTCATTTTTTCAACACGGCGGGCAGCAGCGTAAACAACGAATCCTTTTTTGTGCAAGGCAATAGCGGTTTCAAATCCAATTCCTGATGACGCTCCCGTAACTAACGCAACTTTTTTTTCCATAATTCATCCTTTGGTTTGCTCTTTTGCATGCGAAACGTAGCATTTATAAAGCAAACGTATGGCATTAAGGTAAGTTTTTTTTTATTAATTGTCAAATAATTTTATATTTTTAACGTTAATAATTGTACACTTTTTTTAGTTTGACAAAATAAAATACAGAGACAATCACTGTTAAAACTTCTGCGATGGGAACGGCAAGCCATACTCCGTTAATTTTTAAAATCGCTGGCAAAATGAGTAATCCTACAGTTAAAAAAACGAGGGTGCGTAAAAATGAAATTGTTGCAGAAACTCTTCCATTAGAAAGAGCGGTAAAAAAACTTGAGGCAAAAATATTAAATCCCAGAAAAATAAAGCTAATGCTGTATAAATGCAAGCCGCGAATAGCGAGCTGTTTAACACTTTCATTATCTTTTGCAAAAAAGTGGGCAATAAATGGAGCAAAAATATTTGCGACAATGAGCGTTACAATAGAAATCGCCCCCGTGATAAAAAGACTTCGCTTCAAAAGTCTACTCAACCCTGTATGATTTTTCTCTCCGTAGTTAAAGCTGACTACAGGAGCAATCCCCATTGCATAACCCATAAAGATTGCTGAAAGTAAATATCCACTGTACAGAATGATAGTAATTGCCGCAACTCCATTTTCTCCTGCATATTTAAGCATAATCATATTGAATAAATAGGTGGTAACTGCCATTGCAAGGTTTGAAACCATTTCCGAGGATCCATTACTACAGCTTTGCAGCAAAACCTTCAAATCTCTTGAAGGCCACACAAAATAAAGCGTATTTTTACGATTGAGCGAAAAATAAAAAAGAGCAAACATTGCAGGAATTGCAACGCCGATTCCTGTTGCAAGAGCAGCACCCAAAATTCCAAGCTCAAGGATGACAATAAAAATGTAATCAAATAAAATATTGCTCAGCCCACCAATAACGATGACTATTAATCCGATTGTGGATTTACTCGCTGTTACAAAGAAATTTTGAAAAATCATTTGTAGCATAAAAAATGGCGTAAAGAACAAAATTCCAACCAGATAGGTGTGGCTATAGTTGTAAAGCAAATCCGTTGAACCGAGCAAGGTCAAAATTTCTTTTCTAAAAATTAATCCTACTGAAATAAAGAAAAGGCTGATAGCAAAAACGCTTAACGCCAAAAGTGAAAAGATCTTTCGAGCTAATTTTTCGTTTCCCTCGCCCATAATCTTTGCAACGACGGCACTTCCGCCTGTACCAAACATAACCCCGATTGACGTAATCAAGCAAAAAAAGGGGAAAATAATATTGATTGCAGAAAGTGCATCGGTGCCAACAAAGCGGGCAATAAAAATGCCGTCAACCATTGTATATACCGCCATAAAAACATTCATAATTATAGTTGGGAATGTAAAAGATAAAATTGATGCTGTTTTTATTTTAAATTGTAATTTGTTCATAAAATCTCCGTTAGTTTAATTCATACTCGCTGCAAATAATGTCAAGGATTTTCAAAAATGCCTGTATCTCATCCTTCGTGCAAGATTTTTCAATTTTTGCAATCGCATTATCCTCATTTTTCAAGATTTTATTTGTTGGTCGTAAATAAAAAATTCGTTTATCCTTTTGACTTTGTTCTTTATAAATGAGCTTTAAATAGTTAAATTGAATAACTATAATTGCTTAGTCAATAAATATCAAGATTCTTTTAAGAAAAGAATCTTGATAGTGGTAAAACTCGGTCAAGTATTTTTTCCATTGACAGTTTTTTTTATTTATGGTATAAGATAAGTTCTATTTTTGGCGAAAAACGGCTTTATGTAATTTTTGTATAAAACCGAATAAAATATTTTGGAGTAAACTGTGGTAAAAATCAGACTTAAAAAGTTTGGCTCAAAAGCTCGTCCTTACTATCGTATTGTTGTTCAAGATGTTAGAAAACCTCGTGATGGTGCTGCAATTGAAGAGATTGGCATTTATCATCCTATTGAGGTTGAAGACAAACAAATTTCTTTTAACGAAGAAAGAGCACGATATTGGATTAGTGTAGGTGCTAAGCCAACTGACACGGTACGTAAAATTTTCAACAAAAAAAAATTTACGTTGTAGTTGAGAGGTCAATATGAAAAAAGACCTTATTGAATTTATTGCACAATCGTTGGTTGATAATTCTGAAGAAGTATCAGTAACAGAGACTGAGGGTGAACGAGGGCCGGTTTTAGAATTGCGTGTTGCAGCTGATGACATTGGAAAAGTTATTGGAAAGCAAGGGCGAATTGCAAAGGCATTGCGTACTATTATGAACGCAGCAGATTGCAATGACGAAAATCGATATTCCTTAGAAATTCTTGATTAATGGAAAATCCTACGAACAAAAATCAAAATGATGAAAATCACGCAAAGTCAAATCTTGCGAGTTGGAATTCTGCAGATTTTAGCAATGTTTTAGTTATTGGAGTTATTCGGGGCTCTCATGGGCTTACGGGTAAAGTGAAAGTCCAAAGTACTTCTGGAGAATGTGAGCATTTTTACAAGTTAAAAGAAGTTACTTTGCGAAAAGACGGCATCGAAAAAAATTATACGGTTGAGTCAGTTGATGGTTGCGTTTCTAATCTTTTAATTAAGTTTAAGGAAATTAGCACGCCAGAAGACGCTAAAAAGCATAATATGTGGGAGATTGTCGTTCCGAGAGAAAAAGCAAGTCCTCTTAAAAAGGATGAGTTTTACGTTGATGATTTAACAAAGTGTATGCTTTTTTATAACGATAAATCATCGGCAAATCCTATTGTTGAGGTAGGATGTATTACAGATGTATTGGAAGGCGGAGCAGGCAGCTTGATTGAAGTTGCATTGTCCGAGAGCTTTGATTTTTCGGCATTTGGTTTGAATGAAGTCGTTGCAAATAATCGAAAAAGGATTATTCCTTTTAGAAAAGAATTTATTGGCACGGTTGATTTAAAATCACGAAAAGTTGAACTGATGCACCTCTGGATTTTAGAATAGTGAAATTCCATGTGCTGACCTTGTTCCCTGAAATTCCTCAAGCTTTTTTTGATAATTCAATTATGGCTAAGGCAATTCAAAAGGGAATTATTACCTACAATCTGGTGAACATTAGGGATTATGCACAAGACAAGCATAAAACTTGTGACGATAGCCCTTATGGCGGTGGAGCTGGTATGTTATTGCTAGCTGAACCTTTGCACAATTCGTTGCGTGCCATTAATGCACGAAAAAAACGGGTTGTGTATGTAACGCCTTCAGGCAAGCCTTTTACGCAAAAACTGGCAAGCGATTTGAGCAAAGAAAGCGAGCTTGTTTTTATTTGTGGCAGGTATGAAGGCATTGATCAGCGTATTATTGATACGTGGGTAACCGATGAGATTTCGATTGGGGATTATGTTATGTCCTCAGGCGAACTTGCAGCGACGGTGATTATTGATACAGTTTATCGATTAATTGACGGTGTGATTTCGAGCGAGTCTCTTTGTGAAGAAAGTTTTTCTGATGGACTTTTGGAGTATCCACAATATACGCGCCCTGAAGATTTTCAAGGAATGAAAGTTCCTGATGTTTTGCTTTCAGGGCATCATGAAAAGATAAAAAAGTGGCGGTTGAAGCAGAGAGTTTTGAAAACACTTGCTTTTCGTCCTGATTTACTTGCAAAGGCACGTGAAAATGATTCTTTGAGTGATGAAGTTGAGCAAATAATAAAAAAAATTACACTTTGTAATAAAATGGAGTAAAAAATGGATTTAATAAAAACAATTGAAGCAGGGCAACTAAAAGATGACGTTGGGGACTTTAGAATTGGTGATACGGTAAAGGTTCATTTTAGAATTATTGAAGGAAAAAATGAGCGTATCCAGATTTATGAAGGCTTGATTATTTGCTTTAAAGGCAGTGGAGCTTCAAAGACCTTTACTGTTCGCAAAAATTCTTACGGAGTTGGCGTTGAGCGTATTTTCCCTCTGCACTCACCACGAATTGCAAAAATTGAATTGCTTCGTCATGGTAAAGTCCGACGAGCAAAACTATATTATATTCGTGATAAAATTGGTAAGGCTGCAAAAATTAAAGAGCTTATCATTAAAAAAGCAGACCGCGTAAAAAACTAATTTTTCAAAATTGAATATTCAACATAAAGTCAGCCTAAAAAGCTGGCTTTATTATTTGTGCAGAAGATATTTTATGCACAAACCTCAAAAACTGAGGTTTGATACAAAAGAGCAGGAGAGAAGAAAATGATAAAAGCATTTTTTAAAAATTTGAGTAAATATTCTGCAGAAAATAACTTATCTGATATGACATATTTTTTGTGTGATATCTCAACAGAATTTCAAAATTTTCTCTTACGGTTTATATTTTCTAATATTGGAGATGATCTATCAGATGTTAGTATTGAACAAGAATATTCTTCAGAAGATAAAACATGCAGAGTCGATTTTAAATTTGAAGTAAACGGCAAATCTTATTTGCTCGAAAATAAGATTTATGATAAAAATTGCCATTATCCCGAATACACAGAAGCATTTAAGGGGCATACTATCGGATTTATTGCCAATTATGATGTGTCTGAAATTAAATATGACTATAAAAAGAATTGGGCAGCTTTTCATAAAGAGTTAAATGAAAATTTATTACCAAAACTCATCGATGATGAAAAAAAATTGGTGGAAGGTTATATAGAATATTTAAAAGGAGTTTGTAGTATTATGGATGAAAGAGATTTTAACCCCACATTAACATGTGATCTTGAGTATTTAAACGAAATATTTGCTAGAATTATAAATGAAAAAAGTGAACAAGGTTTGGTAATAACTAATCGAGCAAAAAATCACACAGAAGAGCGATCAGGTAAATATATTAAATATTATAAAAAGAATTTATTGTTTTGGGTTTGGTTTGGATTATACACAAAATTCGATTCAAATAATATTTGTATAGAACTTTGGGAAAGAGAACTTTCTGAGTTTAGTGAAGCAAAAGGTAAATATTTCAAAAAACCACAGAAGAAAGACGAACAAATTTATTTTTGGCTAAAAAAAGAAAAATTTGATGAGTTATCAAAAGATGGCGATTTTAGTTCAAAATATGAAATTCTTTCTAATTTTTTTGACGAAGTAATGGGGTTCGTTGATAAAAAGTTTTCAACTAAAAAATAGTTAAGCTGCGTCATTTAAAAAATCGCCTCTCTAAAAACACCAGTATCTTTTTTCCGTAAAACTGATAAAATAAATCTGTCTATGAAAAAACTATCGTATAATATGGTCGTAGTTCTTGGGCCGACGGCGACAGGAAAAACAAATCTTGGCGTGCAAATTGCAGACTTTTGAAATAAAAATCATAAATAGTTATTGATACGAGCTATTTATACTAAAAAAAAGTTTTTTAATTTAAGTGATATAGTCCTCAAATTAAATTCTTGCAAGTTTTCTTTTTTGATCACTATTTATATGAAGGTTTGCCAGAAAAGATGCTCAATTAAAATTTTAAATCCAATAAAAAGTAAAATAACACCACCAGCAAATTCTGCTTTTGACCTATATTTAGCACCAAAAACGCTGCCAACTTTTAAACCGACACCTGACAAAATAAAGGTTGTAACACCAATAAACAAAACAGCAAAAAGAATGTTTACACTCGGCAGCAAGGCAAAAGTTATGCCAACTGCAAGAGCAT
>JBOFSR010000079.1:0-5473 GCA_051651645.1 Treponemataceae bacterium
AGTCTGAAAGCCCGTTTATGGTTCCTGCTGACTACAGAGGAAAGCGAAACATGCCTTCGTATTTGCCGTCAACGGTGAGTTTTTTAGCTGATTTACTCGACATGGAAGAAGAAGCTGTTGCAGAACAACTATGGAAAAATAGTTGTCAATTTTTCCGTCTGCCTGAATAACAATGAGCAAAAAAGATGAATACCTCTATCACGATGTTTCAATTGGAAATCTACATCTTGAGGGGAATTTATTTTTAGCTCCCGTTGCAGGGTATTCTGATTGTGCTTTTCGCTCTGTATGCGTTGATAATGGAGCCTCATTCACCTACACAGAAATGGTTTCATCTGAAGCACTCATTCGTAACTCAGAGAAAACACGCGTTTTATTAAACAGAGCTGAAAACGAAAAAAACTATGCGGTTCAAATATTTGGCGGGAATGCCACCGTTATCGCTAAGGCAACAAAAATCATTTTGAAAATGACTGATCCAAGCGTAATCGATATTAATGCAGGCTGTCCTGTGCCAAAAATTACCAAAACAGGCGCAGGCTCGTTTTTAACAAAAAATCCTCCCGAATTATATAAGATTGTAAAAGCCACGGTGGATGCTGTTGAAAGTTGGAGCGAAAAAAGCGGCAAAGAAAAAATCCCTGTTACTATAAAAATTCGCTCAGGCTGGGATGAAAATCCCTCATGGAAAGAGGCTGCCCAAGCAGGATTTGACGCGGGCTGTGCTGCAATTACGCTTCATCCACGAAGCCGGGCACAAGGCTACGACGGCAAAGCAAATTGGACATATCTTTCTGAACTTGCGGCTCTTTACAAAGGAAAAATCCCGATTTTTGGCTCTGGCGATGTTTTTTCGCCAGAAAATGCACGAGACATGCTCTTGCAAACCAATTGTGATGGGCTTATGTTCGCTCGTGGAGCAATGGGAAATCCCTTTATTTTTAATGAAACAAAAAATCTTTTGAAAAACAATTTTTATGAGCAAACTCCTCCAAGCGTTAAAATGCAAACGGCTCTCAATGAACTCAACCTATTGATCAAGGAAAAAGGGGAACTCATTGCATGCCGAGAAATGCGAAAGCGTTTTTGTGCGTACTCAAAAGGTATAAATAAGGGCGGCGAGCTTCGTAAAGAAATTGTTGCCGCAACTACACAAGCCGACTATCTAAAAATTGTTGCGTCGATATAAAGCATGAAAGATAAATTTTTGCGTGACATAACGTATCTACGAGTTTCTCTGACCGATTGTTGCAACTTTCGTTGTCGGTATTGCATGCAGGAGAATGCCACGCCCCTTGCTAATCCTATAAATATCCTAAGCTTTGATGATCTTGAAACAATTATTAACGAGTTGACAAATCTTGGAGTAAGCAAAATTCGTTTAACAGGCGGAGAGCCGCTGATGAGAGTGGGGGTTGAAAGTTTTATAGAAAACCTTGCTAAAAACCCTAAAATCAAAGATATAGCCATGACAACAAATGCCTCTCTTTTAAGCAACCATGCAAGTCAACTCAAAAAATCAGGATTGACGCGTCTCAATATTTCTCTTGACACGTTAAATAAAAAGAAATTTGAATATATAACATATCGAGATAATTTTGATGCAACTATGAATGGGATAAAAACTGTGCTGGATTTAGACTTCGACATAAAAATAAACTGTGTTTTAATGAAGGGAATTAATGACAATGAAATACTTGATTTTATTGAATTTGGCAGGTTGAATGCGTGCAAAATCCGTTTTATTGAGCTTATGCCCATTGGCTCGAACAATGATTTTGTGGCAAAGCATTTTATATCCGCACAGGAAATTATTTCTGGCCACAATTTAATTCCCTGCAAGGGAGATGATATTCATTCGCCAGCGTCGTGTTTTTTTCATCCAAGCTCAAATCAAAAAATTGGATTTATAACGCCGCTTTCAAATCATTTTTGTAATAATTGTAATCGAATTCGCCTCACTGCAGAAGGAAAAATTCGTCCTTGTCTACTGCAAGATATTGAGTACGACTTGCAATCACTTTTGCAGAGAGATCAACAACTTCAGCCCCTACTGCAAAAGATAATTTTTGAAAAACCTGAAAAACACAAGATTTCAGAGGCTATAATGGCAAAAAAATGTATGAATTCAATTGGAGGATAAATGGAACTAACGCATATAAATGAGCAAGGGCGGGCAAAAATGGTCGATATATCAAAAAAAGATATATCCGAACGTTTGGCTACAAGTTTTGCTGAAATTTTACTTAAAAAAGAAACTCTTGAGCATATAATTGAGGGAAAAATTAAAAAAGGTGATGTTCTTGCGGTTGCACAAGTTGCAGGAATTATGGCAGTCAAAAATACTAGTTCTGTTATCCCAATGTGCCACCCGCTTCCAATTTCTTCAGTTGATATTCAATTCAAAATCAACAAAGAAAAACCTGCCATCGAAATTTATTGCACGGCAAAAGTTACAGGGCGAACAGGAATTGAAATGGAAGTTTTACATGGAGCAAGTATTTGTGCTTTAACAATTTACGATATGTGCAAAGCAATTGACACAGAAATGAAAATCACAAATATTTGCCTCTTAGAAAAAAAGGGCGGTAAGTCAGATTTTACAAAAAGTACCGATTTATAATCTTAAGTTAAAATTACTCTCGATTCCATGTATTTCGTGACGGGTAATATCCCCAAAGTCCATTAATATCCGAATCATCCCTATCATGAATTGCTACAAACAAAGCATGATTATCAAAAGCCCAAACGGTATCGGCAAAATATCTATACTTCGTTTTTGAAATAAGTTACTATAACTTATACATAGAATAACACAAACGGTACAGATGAAACAGCACTCGGTGGACTTGCCACCACTCCCACAGGCTTACAATACAGAAAACAAATTTTTGGTAGGTAGAATAACTAAGGTTCTTGACCAGCACCTAAAAAATAAATAAGGTGTAAGCAAATGAAATTCAGTAGATTAAGTACATATAAAATCAATAAAATAGTTTTGTGTTTTAGCGAGGATATTACCGCAACGGCAGCAGCAAAAATTGTGAAGGTAAATCGAAATACAATTAATAGCTATTACAAATTTATTCGTGAAAAAATTGTTCAAAAAGCCATTGCTGAAGCAGGCAAAGAATGCGGGGAATTTGAAGTTAATGAGAGTTACTTTGGTGCACGGCGAGTGAGAGGAAAGCGAGGTCGAGGTGCTGCAGGGAAAACGCCTGTTTTTGGGTTGTTAAAGAGAGACGGAAAAGTATTTGTGAAAATTGTTGAAAATTGCACAAAAGAGCAATTAATGCCTGTCGTTCAAGGATATATATTAGAAGGATCAACGGTACATACAGACGGCTGGAAGGCATATGACGGGCTTGTGCTAAATGGATATGATCACTATCGAGTCTATCACAGTCATGATGAATTTGTCAGAGGAAAAAGCCACGTTAATGGCATTGAAAAATTTTGGAGTTACGTACAAGTACGTTAAGCAAAACGGCGACTAGCAAAATTTAATGGTTGTAATTCTGATAGTTTTGTGATACACTTGAAAGAATGCGAGTTCAGATATAATCATCGCAATGATGATTTATTTACAATCATCAAAAATATGGTAAAGTTTTCCTAATTTTGCTAGTCAAGAACCTAACTAATTAAATTTCTTACAAGAAAACCCTAATTAATGCGACGCCAAATTTCTAAATTGCCACCATTTAAAATGCCTCTGTAAGGAAGAATTGTCTCCAATTCATAATAATTACTAAAATCACTTGGTAGGATATAATTACCAATCCATGGAATAAAAATATAATCATATTTTTTGTTCTGAATATTTTCATGTACTGCTAGCTGGTAATCAGAAAATGATTTTTGTATTTTATCTTTATAAAATAACTTGACAAGTTTTCTTGTACCATTTAAATAATATTCACTTTGCCCTGAATCATTAACAGGGAATCCATAAGATACAGCAATGCTTGCCGTGTCAGCTGAGTTAAGAATAGAAGAGCTTTTTTTAAAAAAACTTTCAATTTGTGCAATGCTTTCCTTATATTCTGATAAAGGTTCAATTTTTTTTGCTAATTTGTAATTGTAAGTAAAGCCAGCAGTTGAAAGAGCAACAACAAGGCACAAAATTTTAAATTTTGATAACGAAGCAATCTTACTTTGTATTCCTATTGCCAAAATAAGAATGGATACATCATATCATATAAGTATGCTCCGCCACCAGCACCAACATGTCCTCCCAGTTTGAATAGAAAAAATATAAAGGACAAAATAATAGCAATATTATATATCGTTCTAAACTTAAATTGGACAGTCAAATAAAATTTTTCTTTTAAAGAAACTGTAGTGAAAAAAATCACATATAAAAACAATAAAATAAATTCAGACTTAAAAAAATATAAAACTTGGTTTATCATGTGATTAACTTGATAACTTGCAACACCAGTATGATGGAATAAATTATTATTGATATAGGAAGGAAAAAATAAATGAGTAACTATAAGAGAAAATAAAAAAGCTATGGAAAAAATAAAAAAAACTTTTAATGATTTTTTATACGATGAAAAGAGGAATAGCCAAGTACAAATATATCCTATCCCTACCATATAATAAGGTTTTGTATAAAAAGCAAGAATTGATAATATACCACTAATTATCAACGATCGATAAGAATAATTATATTTATGAGAAACAATAATACTAGAAGTTAATAAGAGCATACCAAGGGCATTAGGAAAGGCGCATAGATTTTTTTGAATCATTCCCATGAAAAAAGTACAAGTAAGTACATAATTCAATAAAAAAGAACATTTGATTGAGGCGAGATGTTTGAAAATAATGATTGCGGTAATAAAAATATACAATAAATTCATTAGTCGAATAGGTATCATACCTATTCCCATGACCGCAGTCAAAGGAACAGCTAGTAAGGGATTTAAGATTCCATAGACATATGTATTATGTGGTTGCACACTAAAGGCATAGGGATTAACGCCTTTTAAAATATTTTGGATAACAACTAAAGCTGCACCCTCCCTAACTTCATGTTGATAAGGATATAAGACTATTTGAAGTCCATAATACAAATTAAAAAAAAGACAAGTCGTAATTGTGATAAATACAAGAGTATTAATAACTCTTGAAAATTGAGTGTATATCTTTGTTAGAAAATTTTTGAAATAATAAATAAAGTAGCTAAGACAAATTGTTGTAGTTAGAAAAGCTAATTTTAAAAGTCTCATCATCCATAAAGTATGATTAATTTCTCTCCCTCGTATTGACTCAAGAATATTAGTAACAATAAAGAGTCTTCCTTGTGGAAAAAAAAGAATAAGAGAACAAATAAATCCTGGTAAAAAGAGAGAAAAAAGTTTTTTTTGTAATTGATTAAGGGTTAAAAGTCTCATCATCCATAAAGTATGATTAATTTCTCTCCCTCGTATTGACTCAAGAATATTAGTAACAATAAAGAGTC
>JBOFSR010000080.1:0-3957 GCA_051651645.1 Treponemataceae bacterium
GTTTTCCTCATCCCCTGCTGTTTCAATTTTGGTAACCACCATTGCAGGCACCTTGAAAATCTGCATGAGTTTTCCCGCTACAAGCCCTGTAAGCCCGCGGTGAATTTGTGTCTCGTAAATAAAAATCAATTTTTGATCAAGCTTTTCAAAAACAGTATAGGCGTGCTTTTCAATAAGCGGCCACACATCTGTCCCCATTTTTTTTCGCTCGTTATTAAGTTCAATTACTTTTTGAGCAAGGTTATCCCGTTGCGCGGCATCCTCTTCAAGAAAAAACTGCACGGCAAGTTCTGGCTGTCCGAGTCGCCCTGTTGCGTTCAAAAGGGGAATAATATTCCATGAAATATCCGTTGAGGTAATTCGCTTGCCTAAAAGATTTTGCTTGAGTAGTAACTCTTGCAAACCCTGTTGTGGCTTTGTGTTAAGCGACTGCAATCCAATTTTTGTCATAATACGATTTTCGTTTTTGAGCGGAACAATATCTGCAAGTGTTGAAAGTGCAACAAGTTGTAAATCATCTTTTAAAATTGTATCAAAGGGAATAATTTGTTTTTGCATGAACGTGATAAAAAGATTAAAAAAACAATCAATTTCTGAGGCTGATTTTTCAACGTATTTGAGCATTTTAGATTGGGGAGCAAGGCGAATTAAACTCATATTGGCGAGAGCAGGCATGATTTTTGCAATTTCATTGCGAATATCGACAAGGTTAAATTCAATTCCCGTGCCAAATATTTTTTTTAGCATCATTTTTTGAACCACTTCATCCCACACAAAAATTTGTTGCCCTTGTAAAAAAGGCAAAAGTCGCGTGTCATGAATCGAGGTTTCACCAATAATGAAGGTTTCGCTAATACGGGAAACTTCACGGCAATTAACGGTTTTTATCACATCAATGCAGTAGGCGTCATTAAGTGGTCGCACATTAAAAAGGCAGACTTGCTGTTTATACCAATTGCTTTTTGCAAAATGCAGTGCCGTAACCAGTTTGAAAACCACACCACAGCCTGATAAATATTTGAACGGATATCCGCAATCCTGTATTTTTGGGTTGATAATAATAGAAGGCTCGGGCAAGTTTTCTGGCGTGTCATGGTGATCAATGATGATAACATCAATGCCTAGTTCGCTTGCGTGGGTGATTTCATCGTTATTTGAAATTCCGCAGTCAACGGTGATAATGAGCGTACCACTATTTTTTGCAAACTCGTCAATGGCATCAATGTTTAGTCCATACGAGTCATTTTCTCTTGGCAGTCGCCAGCTAATATCAATCCCAAGGTTTTTTAAGTGCTTGTATAACAGTATAGTACTAGTAATTCCATCTGCATCACGGTCGCCAAAAATTAAAACTCGCTCACCCTCATCAAGGGCTGAAAAAATACGATCAACGGCATCTTCCATCTCATTGAACAAAAAAGGATTATGCAAATATCGTGGATCATTTTCGAGGAAGAAAAAAATATCTTCTCCATCAAGGATTTCGCGACGAATCAGTATTGAAGCAAGCAGTGGATCGCAATTATATTTTTTAGAAATATCTTTTACTAGTTGAGAATCAATTTCTTTTTTGTAAATTTTCATAAAAAAATACTAGCACATAAAGAAAAAATTGACAATGCAAAGGCAGAAGATTAGCTTCTGCGTATTCTACGCTTTTTTGAGTGCCTTATGTTCGTGTTTCTTTAAAAATTGCGCCTCGTATACGCTTAACAAATGCAGCCTTCCCAATGGAAAAAAGTTTGATTTCGTTTTCTGGCTCCACTTGCATTTTCAAAATTACATCGCCTTCTCGTTTTTCCGTAGAAAGTGGAACGCCTAAAATTGGCTCTTTGCTGTCTTCGTATTGTAGCTCAACCATGCTATCAATTGAGATTGCGTACTCAATAATCCGCACCTTGCCCAAAAAGTCAATTCCCTGTGCTTCGTTTACTTCAAATCGAACTGAATTTGATCGCAGCTGATCAGCAGATAAGATAATCCGTCGTTTTATTCGTGACTCAAGAATCTCAGATTGCTCATGAGGCAGTTTTTTTTCATGTAAAGCTTTTTGTATATTGTTAAGAAATTCTTGTTGCTGTTCATTAATACGTGCGTTTGAATCATTATTTTTTGGTTGTAAAAACGATGAATCATCTAAATCTGCAGAAAAATAAAGATTTCTGAATGTTGAAGATCCTACATCCTTTTTTTTAGATTTAACGCTGGTAATAAATTCAAGACCCATTTTTTGACAAAGGCGAATAGCTTCCTCATCTGAATCAAAATTCATGAGATAAAGATTGTCCGTAAAGTTTTTTTCAAGAAAGGTTTTAAATAATTTGCTTGCGGTAATTGTTTGCACTTTCTCTGGGGGAAGCTCTAAAATGTAGCCGCGATACAAAGCAACTTTGGAATAGCTTTTAAACCAATCTTCTATAGAAAATTGAACGGTTTGATTTACAGGCGTGTTCATATTTGCTTCAAGTGCAGGCAAAATGTCTTTTGGTGTCAAGTGATTATCAAAGGCACGCTGGCAACTTTGTTTGGTAATTTCATATTTTGACACCACATCAAAAGAGACAATATTTAAAAATTGTATGACGCTGAGAAGATTTTTTAAGCGTATTTCTGGAAAAACACTGATGCTAAATCCGCCATCTGCACGTAAAAAATGCCCCTCTTTTTGGCTTTGGGACATAATTTTTGATACAAAAATTTTATTATCAACGCATTCTAAAAGTGAAAATAAAAACATTTTTTCAATTAAATTTTTTTTGTCATTTTTTAAAAGATCTGTTTCATCACCATCATTTGAACAGGGAGCTTCGTCATTTACAATGGGCTGTCCAAAAAGGCTGTTTAGTCGGGCACTTGATGTATTTTCTTGAAAATTGTGCGTTTTCTTACTAATTAAAAAAATAATTCTGTTGAGCATTTTTAGCGAAAGTCCCTCTTGAGGAATTAATTTTAAAATTGAGTAAATCAGCTGTGCGTAATTGGTAATTATTGTGCGTGAAGGCCGATTGCACGCCGCTGCCGCAGTGAGGTATGAATATTGCTCTATCTCTGGAAGGTTTGCAAAATCTTGCCATTTTTCGTGATTTTGTGTGATGGTGCCATTTTCCCATGAAATTAAGTGCAGGTGGCGTAAAGCGTTAATCATAGCACGCAAAAAAACTGGTTCTTCTGTGCGGGAGTTGGTTATGTATAAATTAGGAAAAATAGTTTTTATAAAGGCAAGACTTCTTTTTCTGAAATTGTTATCAGCTTTGACAAAGCCTTTTTCTATTGTTAAAAAAGAAATCAAGGCTCCCAAAAAATTGGATGAAAGCGGGATTTTGGGTAAATCTAAAATTGGGTCAAGATTGATATCAACACTGATTGAGTCGTCGGCAAAAAGAGTGTTGACGCCTAAAACGGGCTCGAGTGTTTCGTATAAAAGTGGATTTATTGAAAAAAAAACTTTTTTTTTGTCGATGAAGCGAAAAATCAATAAGCGTTCTTCTAAATTGAGTAATTCTTCGTGGAGCTGTGCAAAAGTAAATTTTTTTGAACAGCTCCACGAAGAATTACTCAATTTAGAAGAACGCTTATTGATTAATTCTTCGTGGAGCTGTGCAAAAGTAAATTTTTTTGAAAAAAAATCAAGCAAGGTATTTTGCGTTGCGTTGGGAATATGCTCAATCGCTGATAAAATTTGCGTATCGTTAGGCGTTAGTAGCAACTTTATGTTTTTTTTTGTTTCGTCTTTTCGTAAAAAAGAGCTTAATTCCTCAATTAGTTTTTGCTTGTTGTAAGGAGTTTTTACTTCGCCTAAGTACATTCGCATGATTTCAAAAAAATGATGATCAGGTAATAGAGACAGTTGTTCTCGCCATTTGACAATGTTTTCAATCTTTTTTTTATCATGATCCATTTAATATCTCCTTTATTTTTCAAAAACAAAGTTTTATACGTAAAAACTCATGCTCGATT
>JBOFSR010000081.1:0-3596 GCA_051651645.1 Treponemataceae bacterium
ATCGTATGATTGCCATTGATATTCCTAGTACAACAGCTTCTTCTTATACTGATCAAACTACGCCAGTTGCCCCCAAAAGGGTAGAGCAGACACAGGTTGAACAGACTCGTGTTGAGTTATCGCCTGAAGAAACAGCACGTTTTCAAGAACAACAACCAGTTGTTGTTGCCAAACAATTGCCATATAAGGAAGAAAATTTAGCCATGAATGACGAAAAACCACAAGCGACTATTGCACATAACCCAGTGCCACAGCAACCACCAAAGCCTATCATTATTGAGCAATTTTTACTTGAGGAGGAATCTGAAAATGATCCTGCAGAGTATTTATTTGAAGGTGGACAGTGGCAACATGAGCAAACTCATGGAGCAGATTCTCATGTACCAAGTCCTTTAAAACGAGAGATGAAAAATATGCTTTTGTATATGGATAAATTGCTCGAAAATTTGCCTGAAGACAAGGTGCGTGAATTTGCTAATTCTGAGCATTTTCAAATCTATGAAAATCTTTTTACTGAGCTCGGTCTTTCGTAGGTGTCGCTTGCAATGCATAATTCAATTCACCACAATGGATTATTAGCAAAGGCAAAAGGCTTTCGTTCTCAGAAAGCTCCTTCTTCTCAAGTATTTTTTACGCCTAGTACCACATCTGAGAAGATAGAAAAACTAGGCACAGGGAAAAAGATAATTAGTTTTTTTGAAAATCTTTCCCTCCTTACAGAAAATGCCCATATTAAAAAGGCTGGACTTTTTATTCAAACGCAACAGCTCGTTTTTCCACTTTCTTCAAAGGGATTTTCAGCTAAACAAGTCAAAAAACTCAATCAACTACCACCAGAGTGGAGTCCTTTTTTTTTAGCAACTCAAAAAAAACAATGGACTAATCAAAAAAAATCTGATATTGCTGTCTTTGATGCCCTTTTCTCCTTTGATGATTATGATAATTTTGATTTGGAGTATTTCACTTTTTGCATCGATTCAGTGGAGTGTTGTTTTTTTTTGGTTTTAAATGACCAAACCTATAGAGATAGCGTATGCACAAATAATTTGGTTTCAAATATTGTTTATCAAACAGAGAATATTCTAAATATTTTTTCATTTAAGGGCATGGTTTCTTTTTACGCACAAGATTTTTTGGCACGAATAGACTATGCTTTTTCCGCCCAAAAACAGGCCTTTTCCTTTACAATTTTACTCGACTCTTTTTATAAATCTCTTTCTATCAAGATTTCCCCTGCCGATACAGAAAATCTTTTGACTATTTTTGCCTGTCATGTATTTAACTTTATTGGCGAAAATAATATTGTTTTTTTAGCCATGCATAAAATTGAGGTTGTTGTATTTTCTTCAGAATTTTTTGAAATGGACTTGTTACACTCATTTTTCTATACAACATTGCAAAAACTAATTGACGAGCCACATTTACTTGTAATTGAATTCACGAAAATACAGCAATATAGCCAAAAAGATCAGATCTTAAAAATCTTTCCGCATTTTGTATAATTATGGATATTCAATTTTTTTCGACAAAAAACAATTTGACAACATGCTCAGCAAATAATTTTTTTTTTCATTCAAAATATGATCCCTTAAAGGAAGCTGAACGATTTGTCGATTCTGTGCAAGCTGATTTTGATGTTCATGCGGTGGTTGTTACAGGCCCTGCACTCTCTTATTGCACGGATTTTTTGCGAAAGCGGTTTCCCCATGCTCTCTTAATTGCCGTTGAATACTGTAGCTCGTTTTTGCATATCAAGCAGCAGTGGGAGTATTATTTTGACTGTCAAAATGATTTTGAAACGATTGCGACTAAAATTTTATTTTTGATTGGTGAAGAAAAAATATCACAAACACTTTTTTTGTCATGGCAGCCTTCTGAAAATATTTTTCCTGATGAGTTTAAATCCTTGTGGCTCTCGCTTAAAACAATGATTCTCCGATCAATGGATATTTTGGCTACAAACATCTATTTTAATAAACGCTGGCTTTTTAACACGTATAAGTTTTTTTTATCCCTAGAAAATATAGCAGTGCCAAAAAAAACACATCTGCCTATTTTGATTGTTGCTTCAGGGCAAACACTCTTGCAGTCCTTGGATCACATAAAAAAACATGAAAATTCCTTTTTTATCATCGCTGTTTCATCGGCGGTGAATGTTTTACTAAAAAATAATATTGAGCCTGATATGGTTATTGCAACTGACGGTGGATTTTGGGCATCGTATCATCTTGCTCCTTTGCTTTCCATAAAAAATTCGATTCCTGTAGCACTTTCTCCCGAAGCGTTTGTTCCGTCAAAAATCTACAAAAAGCATCAAATTGTTTTGCTCAATTATGAGGATGGACTTTCCAGCGTATTTTTTCAGGCTCTACAACTTCCGTGCTTGCGGGCAAAACGCAATGGAACCGTTGTGGGAACGGCAATTCAGCTTGCCTTTGATTTGACAAGTCAGGACATTTATTGCTGCGGTTTGGATTTATCAAACGAAAAAGGCTTTTCGCATTGTCAGCCGAATATACTTGAAAAAAATAATGCCATGCTTGATTATTGCTTGAAACCGCTTTCAAGTCGCCTTTTTAAGGCAAATTGCTCTGTTGCGGCTTTGGATATTTATGCGGCGTGGTTTGATTGTCAAAGTGCAGAATTTAAAAAACGTATTATCCGTATAAAAGATAAAGGCGATTTTTTTAGGCGAAGTTTATCGGGAATCGGTGAAAAAAATTGGCAAGATTTTTCGCCCAATTTAAATCTGCAAAAGAAAACACTTTTTGAAAACATTCCTGTTAAAAAAGATTTGTTTCACACTGTTTTACAAAATCATACGATCGACTTTGAAAAAAAAATAAACGATATTTTTATAAATAAGGTAAGTGATGAAAATTTAGACGCATTAAAAAAAATTCATTATCAATCATTTTTGTACTATAAAAAAGAAAAAATACTTTCTGCTGAGAAAATTGCTGAAATAAAAAAAATATTTACAAAAATTTATTGTATACTGGAAACGTATGCAAAAAATTAGTCACAATTCTTGCTATAAAGATTCGATTATCGCAAAAAATGGTTTATCGGTGTTACGTTTTACAAACGAAAAAACAATGTTTTCTCGCTACGATCCTATAAAAGAAAATATTGCTTTTAAATATCCAAATGACAGTGGTTTTTTGGTTGTTGCAGGGATTGGCAATGCGTACCATATTAAAAGTATTTTTGAAAATAATCCGTCTATAATAATTATTGGCGTTGAGCTGAATAATTGTGCTTTGCAAGATTCTTTACAAGCCGTTGATAAATCGTTTTTTTCTTGCGATCAATGGCAGCGTTTTTTTTCAACAACTGTTGAGCAATTGAGTTCTTGCATTATTCAAAAGTATATTCCCGTGCTTCACGGCACGATTGGATTGGTTTTTCATCCCTCATGGGCGGCCTTTAATGAAAATAGTTCTTCTATTATAAAAAATGAATTTTCAAAAGCGGTGAATACTGTTTCTGATGATTTTTCGGTGCAAAGTCATTTTGGAAAAATTTGGCAAAAAAATATTTTTAATAATTTATATCTTGCTCATAGACGGAAAGAGCAAAAAATTACCTTTCCG
>JBOFSR010000082.1:0-10424 GCA_051651645.1 Treponemataceae bacterium
GTTTTACTTGGTTGTATGTTTTTTGATAATTTTGCTTGCTGCTCTTTTATTGCAACAGCAAAATATTTTGAATTTAAAACACTGTCAAATTCATGAATAAATGTTCCTTCTGTTATCGACAATGAAATAAAGCCTAAATAAATAGCTCCGACTTTTGCAATAGGAATTGTAATTCTTTTTGGCAAAAACCATTCCTTTAAACCAACGTAAATATTTTCTTTTGTAAGAACAAAAGCTCCAAATGCTTTATCTTGCGTGCAAGAAGTAGCTTTTATTATAATTTCATCATCTGCAATCATTTCGCTTAATAATTTATACGCACCCTTGTTAAGAAATCCTATTTTTTCACCAACTGCTTCTATTTTGTTTTTAAAATCTTCGTAATTCATTTTTTATCCTTTTCGCAAAATTGCTTTTTGCATTTTATTATATAAATAAAATCAACTTTTATTTTTTAAAAGTACTTGTTATTTTTTTTATAAAAAGTATAATGATTTTATCAAGTTGCATTGATAGAAAAGCACTTTTAATTTTTAAAGAGTGCTTTTTTTATTTAATATCGTTTAATAATTTTCCAATTTCATAAAAAATCTTAATTTCTAAATCTTTTGCAAGATTATGTTCAATTGTTGCTCCTCTCGAGTTTTTCCATCCGTCAAGCATAAGAATGTGCGTTGCAGTTGATAACTCCATAACTGAATGTCGCATATATTCTTGCCATGTAGGTTCTTTTTTTTCAAAAAAACTTGAACAGGATATAATTTTTGCTCTGAAATTTTGTGGATTAATAATCCGCAATTGATTTCCGTTTAAATAATATTCGATTTTATTTTGTGCTTCAAAAAAATCATGTTTGTTATTATTTTTTATTCCCGTAATAGGGCCTGATAAATAGATTGTCATTTTTAACTCCTTTTTTAAAACACGTCGCGCGACGTGTTTATTGATTTAAATAATCAAAAATATCTTTTTGCATGTTTGTAACATTGCCATTAATCTTTTCGCCACGAAGGCAATCAAGTATCACATAAATTGCATTGAGTGTTATTCTGTCTGCTTTTTCGCTTTCATCTTTTAGGATCTTAACATCTTCATCAATTTTTATAAAATCATCTTTTGTGGCAAAATCTCTGTTTCCAAATTCAATTGATCCAATTTTTTTTATTTTTAATTTTGATAAAACAAATAAAAATGCTAAAATCATTAATGTTAAAATAAAAAGAAGTGAAAAAATCTCTGTTATTGATTTTGAAAAAAGTAAATTAATAAAATTATTCATCCTCATCTCCTAATTGATCAGCAGAGTAGGCTGGTCTTCCGTTGTTATCTTCTCTAATTGACGATGTGAATCCAAGACTTTCCATTAATTTTAATTCCTTGCGAAGTTTTAATTGGATTGCTTTAAAGCTTTTTCCTGAATGTTTTCTGGAAACAGTTTCAAAGTCAGTAACTCCTAACTCGAGTAAAATCTTTGATGCATTTGCTTCTTTAAGAATATCAACACTTGGCCTGCTAATGCTTGACCATTCACACTTAAGCCAAGCAGATCTTTTTTGCCAGCTTTTTTCAACATATATATCATTAAAAAAACCTTCTAACTGTAATTGATTGGTTAAAACTGACTGTGTAATAAATTCCTCAAATATTATTTGACAAATATCTTTTGCGTTTTTAACCGCTCTTCTTTTTAAGTAAATGTCAAATTCATTATTTGCCTGCCGACTCGCAGAATAGGAACTTTGAAATTTGAGCATGATAATTTCTGGTGGAACTTGAAAAACAGCCCATGAAATACAGGAAATAATGCTTTCCTCAAATGCTGCATAATTAACATTATTGCGGGTTGATTGAAACGAAGTAATACTTTTTCCTGCTGGTAATTCAACTGCTGTTCCAGGCTTCATACCAATTCCTTCCAAAGGAGTTTGATCTTTAGGCGGTTCTTCTGCTTTTTCAACTGGACGACGATGTCCGCTATTAATAGATAAAACATCTCGTGTTGGAGGGGCGGTTTCTGATGTAGTAATAATAAAAGGAATTAAGGCATTTGCATGGGCAGCTCTAATTTCTGCATCCTTGTATGCATCTAAATCTTTTAGCATATATAAGCATAAAGCAAGAATAGGTGTCCCGCGAACTTCATCTAAAAATTTATCACTGCCATATACCATCCACGCAATTTGTCTGTTACTTTTAGATCCAACGCATGGAATCCTTTTGTAGGTAATATTTGATTCTGCATCAACATTTTGCACCCAATAAGCAACATGGCGGCTTTGTGTATTTAATTCAACACCAAGTTTTATAGTATGACCCTGTGCAATTTTTACATCAGGAGGGGTTTTAATATGATTGCCATTAATCCAATCCCAGCTGGGCAAGTTTGTTTTTTGATTAATATAAGAAACAATAATGCCATCACCACAAATAAGACTTTCCAAACGGACTTGCCATTGAAATTCGCCAAATGTAGCTTGTTTTTTGTGATCAAAAACATCATAAGCATTTGCATAAAGCGAAAAATGATCAGCCATTTTTTGAGCATAATCGCTTGCTAATTCCTGACCTTTATCGTCGTCTCCTGAACCCCATAAAACTGATGCAACAGGTTCAGGTTCTGGTGTAAGTCCTGTAAAAATCTCATTCAAAATAACTCGTGTAAGGAATCCCATGACATACGGATTTTCCCTAAAAAGACGGAGCGATCTTTGCCGTAAAGTAAAGTAATCAACATAGGAATAGTCTTTAAAAAATTGGATAGAATCTTGAAATTTATCGCCGTTAAAAACGTCTGATAATCGACCTCCAAGAATATCACCAACATAAAAATTTAATATATCTTTTTCTGTTTTTCCTACCATATTGGAATAATCCTTTTAAAGCATGACGAATTTGATGTTAGTTTCTCAAGGTCATAAATAGTTTTAGTTAAATATTTAAGATAGTTTTGCAAAACTGCCACATCGGTTTTTTTAACCGTTTGCCTGCTTTGCCCAGTATCCAAAGTATATTCTTGTATTTTATCAAGTAATAAATCTTGAATGGCTGTTTGCACTTCATATAAAAGAATTTTATTTTTATCGAGTTGTTCCTGCCAATAATCTTTGCTTTGTAAAGCAGGGTGATTTTTATCGTAATTCATTATTTAATTTTATTTTTAATTTTGAAAAACCGCTATCAACTTTCAAAAAATATAAAAAATTTATTCTGTCATAACAAACGGGTTTTCTTTTAAATATTCCCAAAACCAATCCCAGTTTAATGATTTGCTGTCGCAAAATTGCAAACAAATTGAACTTGCTAAAATTTCTAATGCGGCAAGATTATAAACAAAGGTATCAAAGGCATGATTAGGAGCACCGTGCTTTGCTTTCCAGATGGTTCGAATATATTGGTTTGTCTTTCTGTCGTATTCATCTTTTTTTACTTCAGATTCAAACTGCTTAAAGTAATCATCCTTAAAATCATCAGGGAAATTAAAATACCAATGAGGCTGCGGATTGCCTTCTTTCCACGATGTAAAGTTCAGACTGTTTGAAATACGATCTTTTAATTTTGTTGTATTAATATGAAATGCCTTCTTTCCAATCGTATCTTCTGTCGATCGCTGAAAGCGTTTAAATGTTTCACCGCCACGAATATAATCCATACCCTTGCATGGGTAAGCGGATGAATTTCTTTTGCAATAAGCATAAATATAATCAGTGTAACGGCCTGAATCAATTAACGACAGTGTAATGGCATATTCTTTTCCATCTTTGTCTTTATATGTTTTTTCAAGCAAAAAATCATGCAGGGTGTCCCAGACGCCACCAAATGTTTCTGTATCTCCATCAATTGAAAAAAAATCAAGTGTCCAAACGCAACAATCTGCTGAATATCCTTTAACATCTACAAACAAGCAATTTTTTTGAACATCAACAGAAGCAAGCACTACGAGAATTTCACTTTTAGTATCGGTTGCTGCAAGATCATTAGGAATAGTGCCACGAATAAATCCAAATCGACGAAAGAGCATTGATTTTTCATAACGGATTTGTAATCCAGTTTCTTCAAATGGCAATCCCTGTTTTGTGTTTCTAAAAATCCTATATTTTTCTTTATCTTTCATTCTATTATGCTGAAAATCCCAGCATTCTGAAAAGTTTTGAACCATATCTTCCCAGCTAAACATTCCAGGTGGATTGTATAAAACGGATGTATGATAACTTCTTATTTTTGGATTGTTATTTTCTACCGTTGCTCTCCATTCGCCTTTTTTCATTAAAGCTGCCTTATCAAAGTTTTTCATTAGGCCACCGCAAAATTTACACTTATAAAAAACGGTTTCTAATTTTGGTTTAAAATTTTCATCGTTTTCCCAAACGATGCCATATCTTTCACCGCTTTCTAATGTGCCATGCCATACCAGATCTTGCCTTTTCCCGCAGTGTTTGCAGGGAATAAAATATTTTCGCTGATCGCCATCAAGATAGAGTTTCCAAATATGGGAGCGTTGCATAATTAAGGGTGTTGATCCAAAAAATATCTTTTTGCTTTTTGCATAGGCGTCAGTTCTGTTTTTTATAAGCTCAATAACAGAACCCTCATCTTTTAGTGCTTGATCATAGGCATCAAGCTCATCACAAATTGCTGCACGATAAGACATAGAACGTAAGCGGGCAGGGCTTTTGCCACCAAACATGTGAAGATAACCTCCTTTATATGATTTTGCTTCAATTGTATCACCTGAATCTTTTGACGACTTTGATTTTTTACTTTGAGCAAAAATTAAAGGTCGCGCTCCTGCATCATCAATCATGCGTTCTATTTTTGTATTTACGCTTGTTTTCATTAGTCCTGCCGTTGCTGTAATATACATTTGAGCTTTTGGTTCTACCATGATATTGTATAATAGAATGTTTTCTAAAACAGCTGTAGTAAATCCCTGTTGATTTCCTTTCATTACAGAAACTTGCTGAACATCATTAAGCGGATGAAAGCAATCAAGTATTTCTTTAAAATGCAAAAAGCGTTCAAAACTAAATGGCCCAGGAAAAGGAGTTAAATCACCTTTAAGAACTCGAACTCGTTCTGCAAAGTCAGATGGCATTTCATAATTATTATTATCTTTTATGAGAAAAAATTGTTCAATTAAAAAATCAATATCATCAACTAGTTTTTTTTCCACTTTTATCCTGCATTTAATTCATCATCTAATTTTTTTTCATCGTATTTACTTTTTAATTTTTCTAAATCTTTTATAACTTGGTTTTTTGAATCCTTAACAATACGAGAAATTCCTGCACCCATTTGTTTGATAATTTCTGAACGGCTTTCATCACCATGTGATTGTATTTTTGCTATTAAAAAGTCAGCTTGATTATCTGGAAACTCTAAAAGTTGATTAGTTAGATTTGTCAAAAAAGCAAAAACTTGAGAAATAACAAAATCCTTTTCGATCAAATCAAGCCGCCTTTCCTGCGTTTTTTGTTCGCGCTCTTCAATAAATACTAAATCTTTTAATATTTTTACGTGCTTTTCTAATGCAGGAATACCACCAAACTTTTTAACAAGTTCTTTTAATGTCATGTCCAAATATTTTTCAGGAACGCCTGCATCAGCTGCAATATCAAAATTAATAATAGAAGTTGTTTCAGAATCAGGAATGATCATAGTTGGCAATGTTTTATTTATTATTCCTGAAGTTGCTTGTGGTCGTTTATTTTGAAATTTGTAACGCTGCTTTGTTAAATAAAGCTTGTTGCTTGGATCTTCAGTTTCAATCTTGCCGCCGCTATTTAATTTGAGTAATCCATTCTTAATTTGTTTATTTATTGCTGCTGCAGATACACCGCATTCACGGGCAAAATCAGCCTGATTCATTTCCATTGTTTAATAATAACTTAACTTTTTTTATAGTGCTATTAACTTCTTGCAAAAAAATTAACTTATTTCAAAAAATGGCAGAAAATTTTAACATCGCAGTCTCCAAAGCATTATTGCACAATGGTGTATACCCCGTCACAGTACCTTTCAAACTTATTAGTAATAAATTAATTTAAAACAAAGTAAAACAAAATGTTTTACTTGCAAAACCTTTTTTGTTAAGAAAAAATAATTAATATATTTATAATTTTTTTTATTACAAAAACTTTTATAAAAGTAAAGTAATTTGTTTTACCTATTAATAAACAGAAAAAAACTTTAAGTATCTGTTTTGTTTAAGTTTATATCGATTTGTAAAATAATAAGTTAAATAACTTTTATTTTTAAGCAAAAATTACATAAACAAATTTTTTTTACCTTATTTTCTTTGGTAAAGCATTTTTTAAAAATCAGCGACAGCGACAACATCAGCAACACAAGTGAAGTGCCGTCGAATATTCCTTTACCGCCCCAAGAAATATTTTACCTTACATAGACGGCATGGGAAATTAAAAAGATATAAAGTAGTGCAGGGTAGTTTGTTTTATATATGCCAAAAAATAAGAAAAAGGATACATATTAATTTTATATGTATCCAAAAACGATAAAACGGGTGTGTGTAAAAAACTATAGCAACCTAAAATAATTTAGATTGCTATAGTTGAATGAGAAAAATAACGATAGTCATTTATGTCTATCGTTTCATTATTTTATCCATTTGCTTGTTGAAAATTGCTTGTCCATCTTCTGCAGGCTCTTTGCATGCTTCATGAAAAAAAGGTTTTTTTTCTATTTTTACTTGAGTAAATTTTCTGTTAAAAATCATTTTCTTTTTGAACGAAACCTTTCCGCTTTTTAATTTTTTAAAGTTAGAAATTTCAAAAAGACTTTTCCTAAAATTCATAACCAATTTTTCTTTTGCAGCTATTGCCGCACGGGCAATAGTTCTAGCTTTTTTTGATTTAACCTTTTTTGCAAACGAACCTTTCAAAGTTCTACCGCTTAATTTATTTAAATAATTTTTTTGCTTCACCATAGAGGATCGATTTCCACCACGGGCAACATCAGTTGCAATGTTTATTTGCTTGCCGTCATTAGTTTTAGTGCCACCAGTTTCATGTAATTCCATATAACCTGCTTTTTCAGTAATGCCAACCTTTGATTGTATCTTATCAAGATTATATCTACCTGCTTGCTGTTTATCATATTGAACTTGCCGTGAAGTAAAAGAATTTCTGTTTGTAAATTTAGTTTTAACAGATTGTATTGCATTTTTTCTTGCAATAGCTGCTTGAATATTTACAGTAGCAGTTGCCCCTTCAATTAATTTTTCTTTTAAATCAATAGTTAAATTCTTCATTGCATTAGGGTCTTCCAGTGCATATTTTGTTAATAAAGACATAAAAACTCCTTTTATCTATTAAAACAACTCCCTCTGATAATTTGCAATCGTATGAAAATCAGTATAAAATATTTCACGTGCTTTTTTGTTGACCGCAACTAATCGCTCAATTGCCCGCACTGCATTATATGCGGCATCAAAACACGATCCATAGGCATTATTTTGAACATTAGCAATCTCACAATCAACTAATTTAGCAAGCTTAAAATTAAAAGCAAAATAAAATTTATCTAAATGCTCATAAATCTTAATTTCAATAAAATTATGGGCATTTGTTTTTTTTATAATTTTAACAGGAATGCCCGAAAAATTGCCAAAAGAATCAACCAATTCATTTTTTTTTGTTTTTTTACGTGGGTGAAAATAAATATTTAAAGCTTCTTCCATTACTTATCCTCTTTTTTTTGCCAACTTGAATAATATACAATGACAATTCTTTCCCAATAAAACTCCTCTCCACATCTTGGGCAATCGTACGTATCATAACTATCATTGCATTCCCAGCTGTCTTCTTCAACAAATCCGCAAAAAGGACAGGTTAAATCACTTTCATATCGTTCATTTTTTTTATTCATAACTAAACTCCTTTTTATTCAAATGGATTTTCATCATCAGGTGGTATAAATTCATCTTTTTTTTCTGCAGGTTTTTCCGCTTTGGCAGGCTTTTTTTTCTCTGTTTTTAAGTCAAGTTTTTCAATTGGTGGCAAATCATCTTTTAGCTTTATGTTAAAAAAACACAAAATTGGGTAGCCATCAATCTTTTTTTGCTTATAAATAATCTCTTGATAATCACGTTTCAAATAGCGTACCAATTTATTTTTTGTCATTTCAGATTTGTCAGATTTATCGGTTATATCTAATTTGTAATAATCAACATATCGTTGCCAAACATCCTCAACTTGTTCAAAGTAACCTTCATTGAGTTGTATTGTAAGGCAGTCTTCAACAAACTTGTCTAAATCAGTTTCTTGCGATTTTACATACAACTCTTTATACGACATACATTCAGGCGAAAGCGGAATCATTCCGTTGTGTTCATTTTTTAAGCTGATATATTTTTGTGCAAAATAATGCACAATCGCAGGAAACTCCTTACGTATTTTTTTCAAAATAAGCGATAATGGCTTTGTTCCTTTTTCGCCTTTTTTATGCTGAATCATAAAAGGATAAATCAACATTCGATCAATTGTAGCGGCATCATGAGCATCAAAGCGGGGAGTGTGATTAGTACACATTATGATTTGGCATGTTGGCGTAAAATCATGCGGCATTTGATACAATCCGCGTGCTGTAAGCGTATCACCGCCCGTTAGCTCCTTCCACAAGGCGTTATTCAAAACGCCATTGCGCTCCGTTTCTTGTGCGATTGCAGCCCCTTTTCCCTCAAGCCGTGAAATATATGGAGTTGCTTCATTCCCATTGACGCGCCTCCCTCCCTTTGAAACCAAAACATCTGCAGGCAACCGCTCAATCATTCCAGTATATATTTCTTTAATTAATTCCACCGTGGTAGTCTTACCTGTGTGGGTAGGGCCTGTAAAAATCGCTCCATACTTAAATTGCGTATTCCTACTGGGGATCATGCTTAAATAGTACAATAACCCATCCAACGTATCTTGATTTTTAAAGTTTGACTTCATAAAATCTTGAAAGTTTGATGTATCAGTGCCATTTTTAACGTCTTCAAGACTGTAGGGCAAGAACTCTTTTCTAAATTCTTCTGCAAGGGCGTGTCGAAATACCACTTCATCCCCAGAAAAATCAATAACACCATCTTTAAGCGTAAGCGTTTCTTTCATGGCAGGGCCATCGAAAAGCACATGCTCTTTATGGATTTGAGCAAGCCCAGAAAAATCCTGTGTAAGCTCAACTCTAAATCTCCTGCCCTCAATTTTTGTCAACAAATCTAAAATAGGCTTTTTTGACTGCGGCCGCTCCCGAAGTAAAAATAACAGCATTTTACAAATAATTTCATGCGTAATACCTGCAAAATCAGGAATGCGTTGCCATACATGACCATTAAAAAAATAATGCTTTTTTTCGTTTTCAATATAAATTATGTTTTCTTTTGCCACATCTGCAATAAAAAGAGAAGCAGAGCGAACGCCCTTTGTTATTAAAAATTGCTGAACATGCGAATTTTCTAAAAACTCTGCAGGATCATAATCAAATAAAGTTTGCTTTGCATTCATTTTTTTTAAGATTTCTTTTGTTGGCAATAAACTTTGCTCTAGTTCTTTTTGCAGATATTTAGAAAGCCCATATTTTTCTCCTGCATAAATTAAAAAATCAGGGGAAACGGCACTATCTTTTTCTATTAAACTTTGTGAAGCTCTTTTTGACCAGTTTGAAACCTCAATTTCTGCACCGTCATTTTTACAAAATTTCAAACATGCATTCACAAAGGGAGCAGCGTCATGAGCATCAATATCTTCAAAATCTATCTTTTTTAAAACTGATTTTAATTGTTTAAGCGTGATTGTATCATAATCACTAACTGCTTCTGTTGGCTTTTCTTGCCACTCAACAGCACCATCAATAGCGGCAAAGGCAAGATCCCCTTTGTTTGCAAACATTAAGTCTTCAACATCTTTTTGCTCACAATCAGACGGCAAAGAAGCAATGCGGATTTTTCCTAAATATCCAGCCTGACGCAGTTTTTGACAAAAGTTTAATCTGCTTGCATTTTTAATATCCTGTGGCATCAAACCGCAAGCTTGCTTCCCAGGTTTATCGTTATCAAAAAAGAGGATAATCTCTTTAAAATCAACTAAAGAATTTTTTATATCTTCACTCGTTACTGAAGTAACTCCACCAATCCCACATACATTTTGTATGCCCAACGCTTGGGCAACTAATACTTTCAGCTCGCCTTCCATTAAAACTAAGGGCTTTGTAGAATCTAATGTACTACTAAAAGGAAAAGACTTGCCGCCCTTTGAATTAATTTTTTTAGTTTCAATTTCTCTATTATAATGCAACTTTAAGCCACGCCCTAATCTAAGAACAACACCACTTGATGCCCAGCTTGAAACGCCTGTTTGTGGATTTACAAGCGGAATACCTGCTTTTTTAAGGATTGAACGGTCAATATGGTTTAAAATAATATCAAG
>JBOFSR010000083.1:0-7739 GCA_051651645.1 Treponemataceae bacterium
AATCAATTTTATCAATACGAACACTATCAATGCCCAGTGCTTCTAGTTTTTGGTATGTCACAAGTTCACCTTCTTTTAATTGTAAAACTTTTCTCAAAATCCACTTGCCAAGATCTTTATTTGGATTTGACATCAAAGCCTTACCAGCATCTTGACAAATTTTTGCCTACAAATTATTTTTATCAGGCAAAACAAGAGTAAAAATTTGATCTCGATCAGGAAAAAAATTTTGATACCTTTTATGAATCCATTTGGGTACTACGATATACACTTCATTAAGATCACGTAAACGCCCCCCTGCATTCCATTGATTTAATCCACTTTTTTCCTGAACTTCGCCTGATAGTGGTGAATACAAGGGAAGGTAAATTGTTTCTTTAACTCTAGGAGTGGATTCAATAGCAAAAACAGCTTTTTGATTATATAAAGCTTCTAATTCAACAAGTAGATTTTCTAAAACTGAAACTGGAATATGAAAGCAACTCTCTGGTGTATGAAAATATTTTAACAGCGTACTTTTTGATAAATTAAAAGAATAAGAATTATCTTTGTCTTGAAAAGAAATAGAACTTTTAATATGAAATTAAAATCGCAGAATTTTTATATTCTTTATTAAATTTAACAACTTTTTGTAGTATCTGGCCGTTACTAAATAAAAATTATTTGTTTTCTATGTAATCATAAATAAAGTCATTAATATCTTCTCCCAAAGGATCAAACTTTAAAACAATTCGTGAAAGTAATTTATTTATCCAGTCATCTATTTCTGAAAAAGGAGCAATCTCATCTAAAAAACACAAAAATGGATTTTCTCTGACAAAATCACCAATAAAAATATGAACATCTTCTTTAAAACTGTCAGCGTATGTTTCTGGGTATTCACTCAGCTTTTCCTCCAGATACAAGGCTTTTTGTTTAAAACTTAACATACAGGCTCTCTTAAATGATATTCTTTTGTCGCTTTTGCATTGATTATCCGCTCCTCAAAAGAAAGATTTTTTAATGGATTATCAATAGTCAAAAATTTTGGTTCTTCATCAAGGCTCAAAACTACGATAATAATATAATCTTTTTCATATTCTTTTGCTTTACGATATTCATTTTCCGTTAATCGAAATGTGCCTTTTGAGGATCTAATTCCTTTTATCTCTGCTAAAAATGCATGATTTTCCACCGTAACTTGAAAATCGTAGCCATCTCCATAAAGCCGAGCATCCTCGAGTGTTCCACCTTTAAAAATATTGATATTCGAAAAATTTGTTATAAAAAATAACTCAGCCTCTAATCCTATTTCTTGCAATTTTTTAAATCGAGATTTTATAATCGGTTTAACACTAAAAACGGATCCTTGAGTACCAAATCCAGCCTCTTTTAGAAATAATTTTACGATAGCACTGTATTGTTTTACATTTTCACTACCAAATAAGTTATCAATAGTGTGCTTTCTATGAATATATACATTTCCCTTTTGCCACCAACCTTTTCGTCCATTATTTGGAAAAAAAGGATCAAACAAATCCATTCTGTTTTTTACAACGCTTGCAGTTTTTACTAATCCTATATCAACAAAGTATTCATAAAAAGCCGTTTTCGTGGTAAATCCAAATTCCTTGATGAAATCGTCATCAAATTTAGATAATCCATAGCCTAATAAATTGAGAATCTCATAATTTTCATGTTTATTTCCCGTTACAGGCATTCTATCATAATCAGTCTAATCGCAGACTAAAAAAAATTCAAGGTACTTGCTCTGTATTATTTATAGACAAATAGAGCAAAAATTCCTGTTTTTTTTGTAAAGGGATTGACCTTTTTATTCAAAGTGTGTAATAATCGGACAATTTAACTTTTTAGGAGATTATTTTATGCAAAAATTGGGATCAAAAATGTTCATTTTTGGATTTCAGCACACTTTCGTCATGTTTGGGGCGACGGTTCTTGTTCCCCTTATTACAGGGCTTGATGTTGGAGTTACCTTGCTTGTTGCAGGTGTTGGTACATGGATCTTTCACGTGCTAACAAAGTTCAAGGTGCCAGTGTTTTTAGGAAGTTCATTTTCCTTTATTCCTGGCATTTTAGCTATGACTGCGGCAGGAAACGGAAATATGCCGTATGCACTGGGAGGCATTGTTGTTGCAGGTGGTGTTTACATCATTGTTGCAGTAATCTTTAAGTGCATCAATTATGAGGTGCTTCATAAAATATTACCATCCTACGTTACAGGCCCGATGATTATTCTCATCGGGCTTATTTTGGCCCCTGTCGCTATTCAAAATGCAAACGGAACGCACAGTCCGCAAATAGTTGCAAAAATTGGTATTCTTGGCTGCTGGGCAATTGCACTTTTTACCTTTATTTCAAGCATTATTGTAAGAGTTTTCTTTGCAAAAATCGGCTGGAAACTCCTTTCAAACCTGCCTGTCTTGCTTGCCCTTGTTGCAGGCTATCTTGCTGCCGTTATTGCAGGTGTTGTCGATTTTTCTCACGTACAATCTGCAGGCTGGATTGGCGTGCCGCAATTTACCTTTGCAAAATTTAACCTTGAAGGAATTGCCATTATGGTGCCAATTGCAATCGTTACTATTGTTGAACATTTTGGCAATATTTTAACGATTGGAAAAGTATGCAATGAAGATTTTATTAAAAATCCTGGAATCCACCGAACGTTGCTTGGCGACGGAATTGCAACATCGCTTGCAGGTTTGGTTGGCGGCCCTGCAAATACAACGTACGCAGAAAACACGGGAGCGATTGCGCTCACAGGCATAAAAGATCCTGTAATTATGCGAATCGCAGCAACTTTTGCAATTTTACTCGGCTTAATTCCCAAGTTCACTTCGCTTATCGGATCAATTCCAGGCCCTGTAATTGGCGGCATCTCAATCTTGCTTTTTGGAATGATTGCTTCAATTGGCGTGCGAAATATGATTGACTCAAAAGTAAATCTCGAAGATCCAAAAATCCTCATCATTGTTTCAGCAATGCTTGTTTTAGGGCTTGGAGGAGCAAGCTTTCAACTAGGCTCTGTAAACCTTAGCGGATTAGGACTTGCCGCAATTTTTGGCATTGTTCTTAACCTGATTTTACGCCCAGAAAACTCAAAAAAATAAGTTGTTTAAGATTGATTTATTACATAATGCGTGACTTTGCAAACAGCTTTGTATATATTAAGTAAATAGTATTTTAGACAAAAAGGAGTGCGTATGCGTTATATCACAGGAGCTTTATTATTTGTATTGTTTTTCTCGTGTGCATCAACAGGTTTTGAATCAAGTTTGAATATTTCGAGCAAAAAGGATTTTCAAGACGAGGTCAAAGAACTGCTTTCTGCAGAGGAGATGAAATATCTTGCTCAGCTATGCAAGGAATATGACCTTGAAAAAGACTTAGTTTTTGCTATTTTAATGGTTGATATTAAATTGAGTTCTAAACAAATTAAAAAATTTAGACTTCATCCGTATTATTTAACACAAGATTTTATTCCTCGGTTTTGGGATAAAAAGGAAGAATTTGATAATACAAAGTTTAAGCATAATGCCTATGTCGCCGTAAAACTTTTGCGATACTTAAAAGATAAAACACAAACTGAAAAAGATATTATTTTAGGCTACGAATATGGAATTACTCGTTACTTGCAACACAAACCATATCCTGAAAAAGTAACAACTGAGTACTATAATGAAGTTAAAAACCTTATTAATATTGCTCGTTCCAAGTAATTTTATGTAATCTATAACACTATTTCTATGGAGCTTAAATTATACCTTGGTAAAATCTAAGCTTCATAGATTTTTTTTGATTCATTCAATAACTTTGACGTTGAAAGAAATATTTTTTTTATAGTCGGCTTGTAATCGAAGAAATCCTGTTTCTAAGAAATCGCAAACAAAAATAAGATACGTTGTATCTACCGATTGAAAATCCCTCACCGAAAAAGATAAAAGCCCTCTCTCACCAGCTTCAATATCAAGCTCTATTTTTTTATTCAATACATCAAGAGTTGTCCGCAAAAGCATAGTAATTGCCGAGCAAACAATATCTCCCTCAGTATTTGAAAAGCCTGCATGACCGAGTGCTTTGATTTTTTTAAAGCACCCGTCACGGCTCTTATATAAAGTAATTTTTACCATATTCACTTACGTAAAATAAAAATATCTTTTTTTGAATCTTCTATAACAGGAATTATGAATACCACCATTATTTGGTTTTACTGTTTAATACCTTTGGCAAAAAGATAATTCCTATGCCAAAAACAATCAGCGTAGCAATCCAAGAAATTACTGCGTTCATAAAAAATCCTGCAGTAATAAATCCTACAAAGGTACAAACAGCAACAAAGATTGCGTAAGGCATTTGTGTTGCAACGTGTTCAAGATGAGGGCAACTTGCTCCTGTGGAGGATAAGATTGTTGTATCAGAAATCGGAGATGCGTGATCACCAAAAACCGCCCCGCCTGTAACCGCCGCAATACAAATCATTGCAATATTTGCGATTTGTGCACTGTCATAGTTTCCGTCTTGCCCCAGCCCAATCGCAATTGGCATAACAATTGGTATCATGATACTAAATGTTCCCCAGCTTGTTCCCGTAGCAAAGGCAATTAAAGCCGAAAGGGCAAACACAATGGCAGGAATAAAATGTAAAGAAAATCCACCGCCAATGACTAATTGTGACAGATATTTTCCAAGCCCAAGTCCTCCATCTTCTGGAGAGCTTTTAATAATAGCACCAATCGTCCAAGCCATACTCAAAATAATCAAAGCAGGAACCATCGATTTTATTCCGTCTCGAAGCGATTCACTTGCAACCTTGAGCGTCATAAGTCGACGAGCTAAATAATAAGTGTAGGTAATTGCAATCGTAAAAATGATTGTGTACATCAAAGCGACAGAGGCATCGGTGTCAACAAAGGCATCACGAAGACTTATCGCACTCATTGCTGCAGCCAAAGATACAATTTCCTCCCCGTCAATACTTGCAAGCCATGTCGTTACAGGAAAAAGAATGAGGGCACTGGCAATTAATACAATAATTGGAAAAAGCATATCAATCGGTTTTGCCTTGTCATTTACGGCATCTTCAACCTTGCCAGAAACAGCACCATAAATATTTTCGCTATAAAAAGTGCCTGATTTTGCAAGCTCTTCGGATTTTACCATTGGGCCAAAATCTCGTTTTGAAACAATAATTACAACAACAAAAATCAAAGCCAGCAAAGCATATATATTGTACGGAATTGAGCGAATAAAAAACTCAAGCTCAGTCATACCCAGTGAGTCAAAACCTTCCGAGCTTCTAAACTGCGACATAACAGTAACAACCCAGCTTGAAATTGGAGCAATGATACAAACAGGGGCTGCTGTTGAATCAAGAATATAGGCAAGTTTTGCACGGGAAGTTTTTGTTTGATCAGAAATGGGTCGCATAACAGTTCCAACGGTAAGCGAGTTAAAATAATCATCAATAAAAACAATCAGTCCAAAAATAAAGGTCATAAACTGAGAGCCCGTTTGTGTTTTTAATTTTTTAGATGCCCATCGGCCAAAAGATCCTGCGGCTCCTGTTTTTGACAAAAGTCCTACAAGCCCGCCAAGCAAGGCACAAAATAAAAATATTCTAATATTCCAGCCATCGCCGACATACTCAGCAAGCGTATCAGACAAACTGATAACAGCCATAGCAGGATTTCCTCCTGCAACAATCAATGCTCCTGAAAAAATTCCAATGAATAATGAGAAAATAACGTCTTTCGTTAAAAAAGCTAAAATAATTGTCAAAAGAGGCGGGATAATACCAAGCATTCCAAAATGTTCCATAAAATACGTCCTTCTAAATTTGAAATAATTGAAAAGTTATTTTCTAATTTAACATCAACGATTGCCAAATTAACTAATTTTACTACGGATTATAAAATTAGAAACTCATCAAAGCACAAAACAATGAAGTTTTAGCTGTAAACATTGTATCAAATTTATTTTAGTGAGTATAGTTATTTCAAAGGAAAACTTATAATTTAAAATTGTGGCTACAGGCACCAAAGCTCAGCTTACGTCATCAACAAAAAAATTCTGAAAGAGAGATGCCTTAAATTTTACTCATCTTGTAATTCTTGCATCTCAGGGGAGTCTTCTTGTGTTGATACATCATCTTGTAACACATCACCCTGAGGCGACACATCGTCTACAAAAGTATCTTGCGGATCTGATGAATCTTCCAGCATTTCTTGCTCAATCGCGGTTGAAAACTGAATTTGGTCAATGAGGTATGAAAGGTCGGCCTTGGAAATAAAAACATTTGCATCAGTGTAGCGGTAATCACCTTGAAATCGGACAGGAACCTGAAAGCTATTTTCAAGCTCCTCAGCCTTGCCATACAGCGTATACGAAACTTCATGCATTCGAGAAAGGTGATAATTCAAAATAAAAGGGAGAAAGTCAATTTCGGTAGTTAAAAGCTCTTTATCAATTGTGCGATTAGGTTTATCGGGCAAAGCGGCCATCGAAAAAAATAAATCAAGAACATCCAAAACTTCAGTTGGGAGTATTGAAGTATCCAAGCTGCCAAAACCTTCAAGATGCGGATAAATGGGCTTATCGCTAACAAGCACATCTAAAAGTTCAGGCATTTGAGCCTCTTTTGATTTTATGTTTTTTTTCCCAACTCCCTCAGGATGAATTTCTTCAACCCAAGTCATCTGCTCATACTGTGCAATAATTGTATCGCGTATCGTATCTGGTGCAATGGGTGCAGCATCTCGTCTATTTGCGGCACACGAACATCCGTGAAAAAGAAGGAGTGTTATAAAAAAAACAGTGCTGAAAAAAATCTTTTTTAACATGGGCAACGCTACTTTAGCACATAAAAAAAAATTTAACAATCAAAAATCTTCGCGTTTTGAAAAATCTTATTTTTAAGCGTATGAATTTGTTTTTTTTATCCTTTTTTGATATACTGAGTTTATGAAATTTTTAGTCATGGTTATCGTGCTCTTTTGTTTTTCATGCAAGCCCCAAATAACAATCGAGCCGTACAAGCAATTTGCCTTAGGAACTATTTGTTCTGTCAATATTTTTGAGCATGGCTCAAAGCAAATCTATGCACAAATAACGGAGTTGCTGAGCACAATTGAAAACGAAATGAGTTTTAATATTCCAAGTTCGTATATAAGTCAAATCAACATAAATGCTGGAAAAAAATCTGTCAAAGTTTCTGAAAACACCTATTTTGTTATCAAAACGGCACTTGAATACGCAAAAAAATCGCAGGGAGTTTTTGACCCAAGCATTGGCCCTCTTGTTGCACTGTGGGATATTGCAGGTGATAATCCGCACGTTCCCGATGAAAAAGAAATACAAAAACTTCTCCCCCTTGTCAATTACGCTGACGTCCTGCTAAATGATACTGAATATTCGGTTTTTCTAAAAAAAGAAGGCATGGCGATTGACATTGGCGGGATTGCAAAAGGCTTTGCAGCTGATGAAATTAGACGATTACTCACAGAAAATAATATTCCAAGTGGCGTCATCGATTTAGGCGGAAACATCTATGCTATGGGAACAAAGAACGATGGCTCTTTATGGAGTATTGGCATAAGAGACCCGATAACAGAAGGTGGCACTCCCGTTGCTCGCATTGAAGCAATAAATCAATCGGTAGTTACTTCTGGGGCGTATGAAAGATTTTTTGAACAAGACGGTAAAAGATTTCACCATATTTTGGACACAAAAACAGGCTATCC
>JBOFSR010000084.1:0-40041 GCA_051651645.1 Treponemataceae bacterium
ATCAATAAAATAGTTTTGTGTTTTAGCGAAGATATTACCGCAACGGCAGCAGCAAAAATTGTGAAGGTAAATCGAAATACAATTAATAGCTATTACAAATTTATTCGTGAAAAAATTGTTCAAAAAGCCATTGCTGAAGTAGGCAAAGAATGTGGGGAATTTGAAGTTGATGAAAGCTATTTTGGTGCACGGCGAGTGAGAGGCAAGCGAGGTCGAGGTGCTGCAGGAAAAACACCTGTTTTTGGGCTGTTAAAAAGGGACGGAAAAGTATTTGTAAAAATTGTACAAAAGAGCAATTAATGCCTGTCGTTCAAGGATATATATTAGAAGGATCAACGGTACATACAGACGGCTGGAAGGCATACGATGGGCTTGTGCTAAATGGATATAATCACTATCGAGTCTATCACAGTCATGATGAATTTGTCAGAGGAAAAAGCCACGTTAATGGCATTGAAAACTTTTGGAGTTACGTACAAGTACGTTAAGCAAAACGGCGACTTGCAAAATTTAATGGTTGTAATTCTGATAGTTTTGTGATACACTTAAAAGAATGCGAGTTCAGATATAATCATCGCAATGATGATTTATTTATAATTATCAAAAAAACGGTAAAGTTTTCCTAATTTTGCTAGTCAAGAACCTAACATTATATATAAGAAAAAGCTCTAGTATGTAATAACTCACCCTAGTTTTTTTTACTTACGACTACAACGTGCTTGACAAAAAAAATTCTGTGTAGTAGTATTTGAAAACTATGAATGGTGGGAAAATTGGGATAAAGCTTACTGATGGTAAGTTTTATGGGGTTCTTGACGCATTTATAGCAAATAAAAAAAAATTAGAACTTGAGTTTGCTGATACGGGGAACTCAACGGTAGAAATTGAACTTTTTTATCTAAATGAGAAGTCAGAACCTCACAGTATTAAGATTATTTCAGTCGAAAATTTAAAAATTCTAGACAATGTTTTCACAGTTATTTTATCGCTTTGTCTTAATGAGCGTGGTGTTTTGTCATGTGTACTGCAAGATAAACACTCAGAAACGCAAACACATATTCAATTTTCTTTTTTGAATTACATTAATGAGCAAAAAAAATTGGTTGCAAAGAAGGGGAAAATTATACACAAAGCAATATCACAAACAAGTACACAAGGACTTGGATCTTCTGAGGTTGAGGCAATTTTTAGTAATTGCGACTACCCCTTCCAAGGAAAAAAATCTTTTTTTGAGCTTTTATCGGTGGGAATTAGCTTTATTTGCATATTTATTTCTGTTGGAACACTGGTATTCACCGTTTCAAAATCTAAAAACAGCCCGCTCACAAACAGCCTACAACTTCCTGTGGTTGCAGCTAATATCAATGAAGATTTAGCAAGTGATTTTTTGGCAGACTCGCCTCTTTCTTCACCAATGTTTGGAAATATATTCTCCTCACAAAGTGTATCAAGTGCAGACAAGAGCAACAAAACTGATTTTTCGCAGGTTGCGACAACAATCCTAACTACAAAAGATCAGTATTTACAACCGCTAGAAAATAAAATAACAGTCAGTCGCTCAAAAAATATTTTACCACAAAACCACATAACTCCCTACACAGGAAAGGATCAGCGTTATCAAATTTTTTGGGGAGATACTCTTTTAGACATCTCACTGGCGTACTATCGGACACCGTGGCTATATCACTATATTGCTCGACATAATGAAATAAAAAACACGGATTATATCATTGCGGGCAAATGGATTATGATTCCTTCAAAGTGAAAAACCTATTTCTTATCATATTAACTTTTTTTTCGCTCTCAGTTTTTAGCAAAGGATCATCAGAGCCTTTATCAAACTACAACCAATCGCTTACAGAAGCAATGGACAAAAAAGATTATGAGAAATTGCAATCCTTTTTGCATGAAAAACGATACGAATCAGAATTAAATCCCGACCTTGCGTATTTTTTAGGGCTTCATTTTGTAGAAATGGATGAACTGCGAATGGCTCAAAAATTGTTTGATTTTGGCTGGAAAAAAGCATCACCTATACTTGCAAAACTCTGTGGCGAAAAGTCAATCGAAATTGCAAGTGAAAACGAAAAACTTGCTGTTATAGAAAAATATATTTCTTTGTATCCCGCTGATTATGAAGGCAAACTGCTTTTAGCACGACATTATTATGAAAAAAAGAACTATCGACAAGTTCTCAAAGTTGTTGGCATTCCTAATCTTACCACATTTGAAACTCCTCCAGAGAGCTTGCACACCGATACATCAAAGCGTCAAAAACAAATTGCAGAACAACTTGCCGCAGAAAATGAGTTTGCGTTCTTTCGGATTTTAGCACTTATTCACCTTGAAAATCCATCTTTTTTGAAGTTTTTAGAAGCATGGGTAGTAAATTGGAAAATAACACAGCATCACCGTGACTTTCTTAAAATATGGCTTGAACTTCCTAATCGAAGCGATTTAGTTCGCCATTACGGCAATCAACTTTCACAAATAATATATATTCTCCAAATGCGAAATGCTGTTTTTACCCGAGAACACTCAATTGCAAACGGTTATGCAGAAAAAATTGAGCTAACACAAAAACTTTACTCGCCCAACTTTTTCTCTGATTATTGCAGGGCACAATTTTTTGCCTATAAAAACCTTCCTCAATTTAGAGAAAAATTATTAGCACTAATCAAAAAAACGCAAAACAGAACTATTTTATTTCGCTCGAATTTTTACATTGCTCGAATTTATGCACGCGAAAAACAGTACACGCAAGCGATGGATCACTTTCGAAAAGCAATGGATAGTGCCCCAAATCCTGAAAACTATGACAACGCTTTGTGGTATTACTTTGATACAGCAAGCAAAGTTTCAATTGATTCAGTAATTTCTGCACTGTATGCCTTTGGTAAAACAATAAATAGTACCAGCTACTTTGAGGATTTTTTCTCATCCCTTTCTTTATCATTATTGAGTGCTAAAAATTGGAATGCGTACATTCGCGTTTATGAAACAATGACAACCCTCTCTGGAAGCGGATCGATTTCTCAATTTGCCTATCTTTCTGCCCGACTCCTTGAAGAAGGATATGCACAAAGCACCTTAAGCGGAAGAAACTTACAACAAAAAATTACCGCAGCCTACAAGCAAGCGTATGATTCTGATCACAGCAGCTTGTATTATCGTGTACTTGCCGCAAAAAAGCTAAATGCCCCAATTGAGCAAATTTCACAAACCTTTTATAATAGAACAAAAAATCACCAATTTATTCAAAATGATCAGCTTGAATACCTTTGCATGGGATATGCTCGCTATGGATTCCCTGAAAAAGTGTATGCAACTTTTTTAACCGACTATAATAGCATTAGTCTGCCTGTCGCACTGGAGCTTTCACACCTTCTGTATGACAAGGGTTTAACGAATTCACGACTGTACTCTGATTCACTTCGTATTATTTCTCTTGCAACGTCACGGGTTGAAGTTCCCTTAACAACAGAGATTTTAAAAGCACTATATCCCCGCCCCTATTATGACGAAGTTAGAAAAGCGACAAAACAATTCGATATAAGCGAGTATGTTTTTTATGGTCTTATACGAACGGAAAGCTTTTTTCACAAAGATGTCTCATCACACGCAGGAGCTATTGGGCTTGCTCAGCTAATGCCGTCAACTGCTGCCGATATTGCTCGTCGTCTAAAAATCACTGAGTATGATTTGCTTAATGCAGAAACAAATACCTTATTTGGAGCATATTACTACAGTGAAATGGTTCAAAGAATGAATAACTCTCAGCTTTTAGCATTGTTTTCCTACAACGGAGGCCCAACACGCGTTCGCTCTTGGGTTAGAGCAAACAACAGCCTTCCTCTTGATATTTTTCTTGAAATTGTTCCCATTTTTGAAACACGTGATTACGGCAGAAAAGTGCTTGCGGCATCAATTTTATACGGTTATCTTTATTACAACATGTCATCCAACGATATTATAGACGAGCTTATGCACAAGCCTGCTTCACAAAACTAGAAGTATTTTTACAATTACCCGTAATCTAGCATCCCGTGTTCTTTACTTTTTTTTTGAACTGTGATATTGTAAAAAAATGACTATAGATGCTATAAGTGATGCTGACTTTGATTTATTTCGGCAAAAAATTTATGATACCAGTGGAATTACTTTTTCTAGTTCAAACCGATCTATTCTTGATAGTCGCTTACGAGAGCAATTACGCGAATCAAAACTTGAAAACCTCCAAGAATATTATAAAATCATTTCTTCCGATCAAGAAGAAATGAAAAAGTTATTAGACTTGGTAACAACAAATCTAACAAGCTTTTTTAGAAATCTACCCCAAATCGATACGCTAATCCATTACATTATTCCTGAATTAGTGCAACAAAAAAAAACGCTAGGAAGCTCGCATGTAAAAATTTGGAGTGCTGGCTGTTCAACAGGAGAAGAGCCGTATACGCTTGCAATGATTTTAAAAACTCATCTGCCACAATCTTTTACCTTCGAAATTACAGCCTCAGATATTTCACTGCAATCACTTGAAATTGCAAAAAAAGGATTTTATCCAACGAACAAAGTTGACAGTATTCCACAAGAATATTTAAAAAAATATTTTTCTCCTATAGAAAACGGCTATCAAGTAAACTCTGATATTATGAATTGCGTAAGGTTTAATTATCATAATTTGCGAACAGATATTATTAATCAAAATTTTGACGTTGTATTTTGCAGAAATGTTTTAATTTACTTTGATGAATTTGTACAAAATATTGTAATCGAAAAATTTTGGAATGCTCTTAATTCTATTGGATTTTTGGTTATTGGACATTCAGAGTCTCTTTTTGGAATGAATACTCAATTTGAATTTCTTAAAACAAATTGGGCGTGCCTATATAAAAAAAATTAAAATCAGGATGGCTGTATGGCAGATATTTCAGTTTTAGTAGTAGATGACTCAATATTAATGAGAAAACTTGTATCAAGAATTATTCTTGATGCACCAGGCTTAACAGTAGTTGATACTGCTGAAAACGGGCAAATGGCTTTAGACAAAATTGATGTTGCTGATCCTGATATAATTGTACTCGACATTGAAATGCCCGTGATGACTGGCTTAGGATTTTTACGCGAGCGAAAAAAACGAGGAATTACCGTGCCTGTCATTATGCTTTCAAGCATTGCAAAAGAAGGTGCACGCGTAAGTATGGAATGCCTTGAGCTTGGTGCAAGTGACTTTGTAACAAAGCCTTCTGGCTCAGACTCCCCTGATATAAGAAAAATTGCGTCTCGGCTTACAGAATTATTGCTAAGCTATGGAACCATTTATGCCCGCAAACGCAAAAAAAATATTGACTTTTCTTCTGATGCACTGAGGAAAATTCATGAAATATTACAATCCCCTATCGACGGAATTTCTCCGTGCAAAGAAAAACTTTCAGAACAAAAATCACTCCCTTCAGTTGAGCCAATTCATCCTGCAGGAAAAATTCAAATTATTGTTATTGGAATTTCAACAGGAGGGCCTGTTGCTTTGCGAGAAATACTTCCCCGAATTGATCCAAATCTTGCACAGCCAATCGTTATTGTTCAGCACATGCCCGCAGGATTCACAGAAGAATTTGCTCGAAACCTCAATAAAATTTGTCCGCTTGAGGTAAAAGAAGCTGAAGAAGGTGACATCCTCAAAAAAGGATATATTTTTATAGCACCAGGGAGCAAGCATGTTACCGTTGAAAAACGACCTACTGGCAATATCTTACATTTAAATGAAGAGCCTTTACGTAACGGACACCGTCCATCGGCAGACGTTTTATTTGAATCAGTTGCTCAGCACTATCACAATAATGCACTTGGAATTATTATGACAGGAATGGGACGAGACGGAGCTGATAAACTTGCAGAAATGCGCCGTCAAGGTGCCTATACCGTCGGCCAAGATCAAGCTTCGTCCATAGTTTATGGAATGCCTCGTGTTGCATTTGAACAAGGTGCTGTACAGCAACAAGTTTCATTATTCAATATGGCAGACACAATAAATAGTCTTGCAAAGCGATTTTTATAATGTTACGGCACGAGAAACGAATTTATTTTTATCCCTGCTAAGTTCAGTAAAAAACTACATTTTTATAATCACTATTCTCCTTAATAATATTTTTTTCGATGTAAAATAGCTTGATTTTTTTTAAGTAAATAATTATACTAGTTAACATTATTTTATCAAATTTATGATATATAGAATCCATGTTGTATGAGGTTGTTATGGACGTTCAATTACAGGACTTGATTGAAAAAATCAAGAAAGATGGCATAGGAGAGGCTGAATCTTCTGCGAAAAATATTATTTCAGATGCTGAAGCAAAGGCACAACAAATTATTGTAGCCGCTGAAGAAAAAGCCAGCTCTTTAATGAAAGATGCTAAAATGGAAGCAGATCGAATGGAAAAGGCCAGCATTGATGCAATTGCACAAGCGGGTAGAAATCTTATTATCTCATTTCGAGATGGGCTTACCGCTGAGCTTAGTGCTTTAATTGCTGATGAAAGTGCAAAAGCATATAATTCTGATATGCTTAAAATACTCATCCCAGAAGTTGTTAAAGCATGGATGGCAAAACCAGAAGCTGAATCAGTATCTGTTTTACTGAGCGATAAAGATTTATCTGCACTTGAAAGCAGTTTTAAAACATCTTTAAAAGATTCTATTGCAAAAGGCGTTGAAGTGAAAGCTGATAACTCTTTGTCAAATGGATTTAGAATTGGTGTGAAAGATGGAACAGCATATTATGATTTTTCAGCAGAAGCTGTTGCAGATTTATTTGCCGCCTATTTGAATCCTAAAATTGCACAAGTTTTAAAAAATGCAGCTTTAGAAGGAAAAATATAAGGTGAGTAATTACTATTATTTGGTATCACAGTTACCGGGATTGTCATTTTCTGCAACCTCAGTAGCTCATTTACCAATGACTTATGATGCTTTTTTTGAATTATGCTCACGTTTTTTAGGCGAGCATGATTTAAATGCATTACAACGATTAACTCTTGAACCGCCCTTGTATGATGTAAAAACAGGATCAGCATTGCTTGATTCATGGTATACATGGGAGCGAACGTTGAGGGTTGCCGTTGCAATGGTGCGAGCTCAAAAGATGAAAAAAGAATTTTCTGACGCTTCAATTTCTGTAACACAAGATATTCATCAAATTGCTCGTACCGCATGTGGGTTTGACAGTCCTTTAGAGGCTGAGCAATATTTAAATGAAGAGCGCCTCAAAACCCTCGACTTATTGTCGCCTATTGATGGGTTTTGTATTGACGCAATTTTTGCCTACGGCTTAAAGTTGCAAATGGCGTGTCGCATTATTCAGTTTAATGAGCAAAGAGGTATGGATTCATACCGTACAATATACGACCAAATACTTGGAGAATCAAAATGACGGATACAAAAGGAAAAGTAGCAGCAGTCAATGGAAACATGATAAGCGTAGAATTTGTTGGTGATGTTTCTTTGAATGAAGTAGGCTACGTAAAAGTTGGCGAACAGAGCTTGAAGAGTGAGGTTATCCGTATTCGCGGATCTCAGGCTCAACTTCAAGTTTTTGAAATGACAAAAGGGATTAAAGCTGGGGATGATGTTGAGTTTACAAAAGATATGCTTTCTGTTGCTCTCGGTCCTGGTCTTTTGGGACAGGTTTATGATGGACTTCAAAATCCATTACCACAGCTTGCTGAACAAGCAGGATTCTTCCTTGAAAGAGGAATTTACCTTGAAGCATTGGATAAAACAAAAAAATGGGATTTTGCTCCCCTTGTAAAAGCTGGAGACACAGTACGTCGCGGTGATTACATTGGTGAAGTGCCAGAAGGATCCTTTAAGCACAAAATTATGGTGCCGTTTAATTTTTACAGTACTTACACCGTAAAATCTATCAAAGATAGCGGTTCTTACACAAACACAGAAGCTTTAGCCATTGTAACTGATGAAAAAGGCAAAGAGCATACGATAACAATGACTTTTAATTGGCCTGTAAAGCGTGCAGTTACTTGCTATGCAGAGCGATTAAAGCCTGTTGAAACAATGGTTACCCAAATTCGTCTTGTTGACACATTCTTCCCTGTTGCAAAAGGTGGAACATTTTGTGTTCCAGGCCCCTTTGGTGCAGGAAAGACCGTTTTACAACATACAACAAGCCGTAATGCCGACGTTGACGTGGTAATTGTTGCTGCTTGCGGTGAGCGTGCGGGTGAAGTTGTAGAAGTTCTTAAAGAATTTCCAGAGTTAACAGATCCCAAAACAGGACGCTCTTTAATGGAAAGAACGGTTATTATTTGTAACACTTCTTCTATGCCTGTTGCCTCTCGTGAAGCTTCTGTTTACACAGCCGTAACACTTGCTGAATACTATCGCCAAATGGGATTGCACGTTCTTTTGCTTGCTGACTCAACCAGTCGTTGGGCTCAAGCATTGCGTGAAATGTCTGGCCGTTTGGAAGAAATTCCGGGTGAGGAAGCCTTCCCTGCATACTTAGAATCATACATTGCATCTTTTTATGAGCGAGCGGGAATTGTTCGCCTTAATTCTGGAGAGTTTGGTTCTGTTACAATTGGTGGAACTGTTTCTCCTGCAGGTGGTAACTTTGAAGAGCCTGTAACACAAGCAACGCTTAAAGTTGTTGGAGCTTTCCATGGTCTTTCTCGTGAGCGATCTGATGCTCGTAAATATCCTGCTATTCATCCTTTAGATTCTTGGTCAAAATATACAAGCGTTATTAGAGAAGATTGGGTTGACTATGCACGATCAGTTTTAAAACGCGGTACAGAAGTTGAGCAAATGATGAAAGTTGTTGGTGAAGAAGGTACTTCTCTTGATGACTTTATTTTCTATCTAAAAGCAGATTTCCTTGATGCCGTTTACTTCCAACAAAACTCTTTTGATAAAGTTGATGCGGCAGTAAGCGTTGAGCGTCAAACATATACGTTCAAAAAACTTTTAGGAATCCTTGGATCAAGTTTTGAAGTAAACGATAAAACAGAGGCTCGAAGCTTTTTTAATCAACTAAGACAAAAATTTATTGACTGGAATTATTCTGCATGGCAAGAATCTGATTTTAAATCGATTGAAAAAGAGCTCGATACTATTTGTGCTTCAAAAAATGGTAAAATTACTTCAGAAGTTCAGAATTTTTTTAAGGACGGTGAATAATGAAAAAGGTATATAATAAGATTGAATCAATAAACGGAAGCGTTATTACCGTTCGAGCAAGCGATGTAAAATATGGCGAGCTTGCAGAAATTGAAACTTCTTTTGGAACTTCTCTTGCAGAAGTAAACCGAATTAACGGAGATTTTGTATCTTTGCAAGTTTTTGCAGGCGGTCGTGGTGTTTCAACAGGTGATCAAGTTCGCTTTTTGAGCCGTGAAATGCAAGTAAGCTTTTCAGAAAACCTTATGGGACGGATATTTAATGGTTCAGGAGAGCCTCGTGATAACGGCCCTGTTCTTAAAGACAATCTTGTGCCAATTGGTGGTCCATCAGTAAATCCTGCTAAGCGTATTATGGCTCGACGAATGATTCGAACGGGTATTCCGATGATTGACATGTTTAATACGCTTGTTGTTTCTCAAAAACTTCCGATTTTTTCTATTTCAGGTGAGCCATACAACCAACTTTTAGCACGAATTGCTATGCAAGCTGAAGTTGACGTTATTGTACTTGGCGGAATGGGATTAAAATATGACGATTATTTGTATTTCAAAAGCACGCTCGAAGAAGGCGGAGCATTGAGCCGCACCGTTATGTTTGTTCACACCGCAGCTGATCCAACTGTAGAATGTTTGATGGTTCCTGATATGTCGCTTGCAGTTGCAGAGCAATTTGCACTTCAAGGAAAGGACGTTTTGGTTCTTTTGAGTGATATGACAAACTTTGCAGATTCAATGAAAGAAATTGCAATTATTCAAGAGCAAGTTCCGTCAAATCGTGGTTATCCAGGTGATTTATATTCTCAGTTGGCAGCACGTTATGAAAAAGCTGTAGACTTTGACTCAGCTGGCTCTGTTACTATTCTTGCCGTTACAACAATGCCGGGCGATGATGTTACTCATCCTGTTCCTGATAATACAGGATATATTACTGAAGGTCAGTTCTATCTTAAAGGTGGACGTATTGAGCCTTTTGGATCACTTTCTCGACTAAAACAAAATGTAAACGGTAAAACTCGTGATGATCACCGTGCATTAATGGACGGAATGATTCGTCTTTATTCATCATACAAAGATACCCTCGAGAAAAAATCTATGGGATTTATGATGAGCGAGTGGGATGAAAAACTGTTGAAATTTGGTATTATGTTTGAAAAAGAAATGATGGATCTAACCGTTAATATTCCTTTGGAAGGAGCTTTAGACAAAGGTTGGGCAATTATGTCTGCGTGTTTTAATAAAGATGAAACAGGCATTAAGTCAGAATTGACAAACAAATACTGGAAAAATTAATTACTCAGAAGGTAAGATTACAAACATAATCTTACCTTTATTATTTGCGATAACGAGGTAGCTTTATGCCTACAATTAAATTAACAAAGAACGAGCAAAAACGCCAAAAAGATATGCTTAAAATGTATCAGCGTTATTTGCCAACACTTTTATTAAAAAAACAACAATTACAAGCCGAAATTCGGACAATTGAGCTTCGAGCAATTGAAGTTCGTCAGCGAAGAAAACGCCTTGATGAAGAATTTTCTCAGTGGATTGCGGTTTTTGGTGAATCAAATGTTTTTACTCCTGAAATGGTACAAGTGAATAATATTCGTAAAGGTATTGGAAACATCGCGGGCGTAGTAATTCCTCTCTATGAAGGGGCTGATTTTTTGCGTGGTGATTATGACTTATACTCAACGCCTATTTGGATTGACCTTGCAGCCGATCGGATGGAGCAAGCTCTTTCTTTGGATCTCGAAGCAGAGGTGCTTGAAGAGCAAGTGCGATTATTGCAAGTTGAACTGCGTGTTACAACTCAACGGGTAAACTTATTTGAAAAAATTAAAATTCCTGAAACAAAAGGGAATATCAAAAAAATCACTGTTTATTTAGGTGATCAACAAGTCGCCGCTGTTGTTCGTGGTAAAATTTCTAAAAAAAGCTTGGATGCAAAAAATAGAGAAGCCGATGAAAAGAAAAATGCGGAGGTTGCAGTATGATAGTTCCAATGAAGAAAGTTTCTTTAATTTTGCAAGAAAAAGATAAAAAAGATTCTTTGGAAGCCCTTCGTTCAGCAGGAGTTATCCACCTTGAGCCAATTACGGGACATAGTGAAAAACTGACAAAGTTAAAGGCAGATTATTCTGCAATTGAAGCTGCAGGAATTGTTTTATCTGAAATTAAATTACCAAAAGGTAGCAAAATACAAGATCAAGAACTTTCATGTGAAAAAGCCCTTGAAAAAGCGACTGAAATTAACGGTCTTTTTAATAGAAAAAAATTCCTTGAAGAGGAAATATTAAAAAGCTCACGTGAAATTGATCGCTTTCAAAACTGGGGCAACGTTGACCCTGCACAATTTGATTACTTAGCAGAGAAAAATATTTTTCTTTCAATGTATGAAATTCCTGTTGCAGCCTACTCTTTGATTCCAGAAAATATTCAAACAATTTTTGTAAATGAAGATAAAAATCAAAAAAGATTTTTGGTTCTACACGAAAATGAAGAAAAACCGCAAGGACTTCCACCTGAGGCGTATGCGATACCAAGTGCCGAAAAAGCAACGGATCAGCTTAAAACTGAAATAAAAACTTTTTCTGCCGAAGTTCAATCAATCAATTCAAATCTTGCTTCGCTGTGTGTTTTTACGGCAACTATTGCAAAAGCACAAAAAGAACTTGCAAAAGAAATTGAGTTTGAAAATGTTTTTGCAGGAATGGATTCTGAAGAAAGTCTTTGTTGGGTAACAGGTTTTGTTCCCGCACCAAAAGAAAACGATCTAAAAAAATTAGCAAAATCACATAATTGGGGCGTTACGATTTGTGAGCCTTCGCTCGAAGATAATGTGCCAACGCAGTTGAAAAACTCAAAACTTGTGCAGCTACTCTATCCATTGTTGGATTTTTTGGGAACAGTTCCTGGCTATCGAGAATTTGATATTTCTGCATGGTTTTTGTTCTTTTTTACGATTTTCTTTGCAATGATTTTTGGCGATGCAGGCTACGGATCTTTAACCTTGCTTCTTGCAGTTTTTATGAGCATTAAAACAAAGGCAAAAGGCGGAACTGTTCCACTTGGATTGCAGCTTTTAACCTTAGTTTCCTTTGCCACCGTTATTTGGGGAAGCTTAAATGGATCATGGTTTGGAACGCAAGAGACGCTTCCTCCTATTTTGGAAAGTTTGATTTTGCCCGCTTTTAATCCTAAAAATCCAGAATCAAGTGTGAATGTCCAGATTTTCTGTTTTATACTTGCCGTTTCTCAGCTTTCTGTTGCCCATGTGGTAGCCTTGTTGCGAAATCTTAAAGAAAAATCATTAAAATTCCTTGCTGACTTGGGAAGCCTATCTATTCTTTGGGGAATGTTTATCGTCGTTCTAAACCTCCTTGTTTCTGCACAAAGGTTTCCAATAACAGACACAATCCTTGCAATGATTGGTGGTGGCTTTGCCGCAAGTTTTATTTTTACAAACTACGAGGGCAATTTGATTAAAAGTATTTTGACAAGCTTATCAAATATTATTTCTGTTTTGCTTGGCGTTATTAACTTTTTTTCAGATATTGTTTCATACATTCGTTTGTGGGCAGTTGGACTTGCAGGAGCCGCGATTGCAAATACCGTAAATCAAATGGCAGGCCCTATGCTTGGCGGATTTATTATGTTTGCAGGAATTCTCTTACTCGTATTTGGGCATGGCTTGAATATGATTTTGAATGTGCTTTCTGTTATTGTTCATGGAGTTCGATTAAACACGCTTGAGTTTACCAGCCACGTTGGTATGGCATGGTCAGGCTTTAAGTATGAGCCGTTCAAAAAGTAGAAAATCTGCTTTTTGTTAGCTATTATTTTTTATGTTAATTGATTGACAATTTTCAATCAAAACAATATAATTTTTTACTGAATTATAGTAAAGAATATCATTTTAAAAGGAATGATGATTATCACTTTGTGTTACTCATCATTTCAACTAGGCAAGTTACGCTTGACTTTTATAGGAGTGATTTATGGATTTTGGAATGGTAGGTGCCGGAGCTGCTCTTGGTATTGCAGCACTTGGTTCGGCAATCGGAATTGGAACATCAGGTTCTGCAACTATTGGAGCTTGGAAGCGTTGTTATATGAATAATAAACCCGCTCCTTTTATCCTAACTGTTTTTGCAGGTGCACCATTAACTCAAACAATTTACGGTTATTTGGTTATGATGTTTATGATGGCTTCTAACAATGAAATGACTAAGGGCTGGTTTGGTCTTGGCCTTGGTATTGCAGCAGGTCTTGCAATGGCATTTTCTGCAGTGGCACAAGGAAAAGCTGGAGCTGCAGGTTCTGATGCTTTTGGTGAAACGGGAAAAGGATTTGCTCAGTTTATCACTGTTGTAGGTCTTTGCGAAACTGTTGCTCTTTTTGTAATGGTTTTCAGCTTGATTAGCGTTTAATTTATAGTCGTTTTAATCATCGACTACAACTAATTAAAAATAAAAAAAGCCGTCATATCTTTTTATTTATGGCGGTTTTTTATTTTAAAAGAATATGTATAAAAAAACAAAAATAATTACCCTCGGTGGATTTGATCACGTAAATAAAGTTATGCTAGGTGCAGACTACCCTATTAGCATTCAGTCTATGTGGAAAGAAGATATTGTAAACTCCTGTGCTGATAAAAATGCATTCAAGAGCCTTGTTGAAAGAATAAACGCATTAGAGCAACTTGGATGCAAGATTCTTCGATTTGCAGTTCCAACTATGGAAAGTTCTTCAGCATTAATAAAACTTGCACAACACATTTCTATGCCACTTGTTGCAGATATTCATTTTGATCACAAGTTAGCGTTAAGATGCCTTGACGGAAAAGTTGCAAAAATCAGAATTAACCCTGGAAATATTGGCTCAAAAGATAAAGTTCAAGAAGTTATAAAAAAATGCCAAGAAAAATCGGTGCCAATTCGTATTGGGGTAAATTCGGGGAGCCTTCCAAAAGACGTTCAAACAATGGTTGATAACTGTACAATCACCAACGCACAAGCACTTTTACTCGCAGCAGAACGAGAAATTGAAATTTTTAACAAATGCAACTTTGATCAGTTTTTAGTTTCCCTAAAAGCGTCTAATATTAACGATACGGTTATGGCAAATGAGGCTTTTGCACAAAAATATGATATTCCATTGCACATTGGAGTTACTGAAGCAGGCCCTCTTATTGCAGGAGTTGTCAAAAGCACGCTAGCCTTTTCAAGAATTTTATCTAATGGAATTGGCTCAACTGTTCGCGTCAGCCTTTCATCCGACTGCAAAAATGAAGTGATTGCCGCAAAAGAAATTCTACGGGCATGCAATAAATACTCTTGCGGAGTTGAAATAATTTCATGTCCGCGCTGTGGCAGAAATGGCTTTGATGTCCATGATTTTTTAGCTCGTTGGCAAGATCGCCTTGAAAGCCTTCCACAAAAAATCACGATTGCCGTCATGGGCTGCGTAGTAAATGGCCCTGGAGAAGCAAAGCATGCTGACATCGGGATTAGCGGTGTTGGAGAGTCTGTCATTATTTTTAAGCATGGAAAAATAGTTCGTCAAATTTTAGCAAAAGATGCCGATAATGCTTTTAGTGAGGAATTAAAATTATTATGAAAAAAGTCTTTGCTTGCAGCTTTTTTCTCTGCATTGCATTATTTTTATTTGCCCAATCTCGTCCTACAGGGGAACAAGATCAATGGAAAATGATGCAGTTTGCACAATTCGCTTTTGACAAAAAAGATTACGGAACGGCCATAAGATACGCAGAGGCAGCAAAAAAAATCAAACGTGATGAGATTTCGTGGTCATTGCACATTTTAAATCAAGCGTTGCGCCCACAAGAAGTTCGCCGTCAAGGTGATGATCTTAGTGAAGTTATCGCTATTTTTCATTCTCGTGATTCTATAGATGCAATTGAAGTCATAAATAATATAATGCTCAAAAAAACATTGGAGGAGCTGGATAACTCAGTTGCGGTGCTTCTCAAATTACTAGAAAGCTCCTTTAATTTTCCTGAAGTGGACTTTATTTTAGGAAAAATTTATATCTATGAAGGCGAATATGAGCTTGCAAAACGCTATTTAACCAATGCTTGGGAGTATGCTTTTTTACTCGACGTTCCAAAGCAAAAAATAGATGTGCTTTATGAGTTAGCCTACTTATCTCATTTAACAAAAGATTTTGATTCGTTTGAAAAAACGCTATTACTCATTGTCGCCGACGATAATTTATTCTCAAAAGACGGAAAAACTTCAAACTTTATGAGTGCTGTAGTAAAAAATATTTTACGAGGGATGAGTGCACAAAACTTTTTTAGCTTTTATCGCCATGAAGCATTCCAAACGCTTAAAGCTCATTTTCAATTAGCAGAATACTACTTTGAGCTTGAAAACTTCTCTCTTGCATTGCAGCACTCCGCAATGGGGAGTATTATTGCATTTACTCGCCTATTTCAAGTAATTCATGATAGAAACAATGACTTTGTTTTAACCGATTTTGATAGCTTTTTCAAAGAAGTAACGCAATATTCAGACATTCTTGCATGGACAAGTGAAAATGAAATATGGAAAGGGTTTTATTTTTTCTCTCAAGTGCTTGAAAAGGTTGAAAAAACGGATATGAGTCATGAATTCCTCCTTTTTTTAGGAAAATCATGCCCAGAAGATTATTGGCGATCTATTGCCTTAAAGCATATTATCAATCAACTGTGAGAGAATTATGAGCAAGAAAATTAAATCCTTTTTAGCAAAATCACATCACCCATACTCAAAGGTTTTAGAAATTGATGCCTCAAAACTCGTTGTCATTTGCGGCCAAGTTGGTGAGGATGAAAATGAAGAACTTGTAGGCGATACAATCGAGGTACAAACCGAAGCAAGCTTAAAAAATTGTCAAACTCAATTAAATCATGCAGGATGCTCTCTAACTGACGTTTTTAAGGTGAATATCTACATTGCAAACATGAGCGATTGGAGCCGACTTAATGCCATCTATCTTAAGTTTTTTACCAATGAAAAGCTTCCTGTAAGAACAACCGTGCAAGCAGGTTTACCAGAGGGCTATTTGGTAGAAATAGAAATGTGGGCAACAAAGGCCTAGGATTTTTACCAGCCTCTTTTAAGTAAGCGGTTTAAGGATTTAATTCACTTTCATCACGAACACAAAGCTTTTTTACTTCACGATTATCAAAAGCTTGCTCTAAAAGCAAATCAACGTCAAGCTGGCAAAAAAGCTTATTTGCATAATCAACAGGAGCTTTTAGCACAGGATGCTTTGGTGAAAACAACACGCAACAATCCTCATAAGGCAGGATTGAAGTCTCGTAACTACCAATATCAATAGCAGTTGCAATAATTTCTTCTTTATCAAGTCCAATTAAGGGGCGAAAAAGCGGATAATCACTTACCGATTCTGTAACATTCATGTTTTGAATTGTTTGACTTGCAACCTGCCCTAAACTCTCGCCAGTAATTAAGCATTCAGCCTTTATATGATTTGCAACTCGGTTTGCAACCTTAATCATACACATTCTTAGTAAAAGCGTTGAATATTCCTCTGGGGATTTCTCTTTAATTCTCATTTGCACATCGGTAAACGGAATAATATTTATATGGGTTACAATACTATATCTGGCAAGAACAGCTGCTAAATCCTCAACTTTTTTTTGAGCCTCTGCCGAGGTATACGGATAGGCATGAAAATAAATGCAATCAAGCTTCATGCCACGGCGAATCATGCGATACCCTGCCACAGGAGAATCAATCCCACCAGAGAGCAAAAGCAAACCACGCTCACTTGTACCAACAGGAAGTCCCCTTTTGCCTTTATTTTGGTTTATGAAAATATAACACTTTTGACGGATTTCAATACAGATTTTTGCATCAGGCTTGTGTAAATCAACTTTCATCATCTTTGATTCATAAATATCATCAGCACAAGCAACGGCTATCTCATACGAATTAAAAGGAAACGTTTTTTCTGCACGGCGAACGTCAATCTTAAACGAAAGGGCTCCATTATCTGCAGCATTCTTTGCAAGCTCAAAAGACAGCTTTTTAATATCATCGATATCATTTTCACATACATGTGCCTTAGCCCACCCTGTAATGCCAATCAAGTGGTTAAGAGTAAACTCAATTGCTTGGGCAGAGCTTTGTGGCCCTTCAATATACATTCGCCCTGCTCGCAAGGTAGTACGTGACTTCACTTTTTCAAGATACAGCTGAACATTTTGCACAAGTCGTTTTTCAAATTGCTTTAAGTTCCCACCTTTGAGAGTCAACTCCCCAAGCTTTACCAAATAAATCACTTGTCCCATACTGCTATCCTTTACCGTATAATTATCGTTGTATAAGCGAATTAAAAACAACTTTCTTTTTGAGCCAAAAATACACAAGCCCCCCACTGAGTGGAAAAAAAGAAAAGATGATAAATAAGGCTTTGTATCCATATAAATCAATTACTTGACCTGCAAAAATAGAGCCAAAAACACTTGCAAACCCTTGCACAATCAACGAATAGAGTGTTTGAGCTAGCACAATGTGTCGCTTATTTATATGCTCGACTATGAATAATACAACAGACGTGTGAAATAATCCATAGGTAAGAGAATTTAACAATTGCCCAAAAACCGCACCCTCAAACGAGGGAAAAATAACATACACAAGGTTTCTAAAAAATAAGGCTATACAGCAAAACACAATGAGGTGAATACTTTGAAAGCGACGTAAAAAAAGCGAGGCGTAAAACATAAAGGGGACTTCAGACAAGGCTGCAAGCCCAAATAAAAGAGGCACTCCCCCAACCTTCAAGTATTCTTCAACATACAGCGGTAAAAACTTTGCATACGGAATAGTTCCCAAAAAATACAAAAAGACTATGAGCATGCCAACCCAAAAAGAACGAGGGATTTCTTTAATAATACATCCTAAGTGAGTGTCAGGAGTATTAGATGATTTAGGCGGGCTATCAAGACTAACAGGAAGTGGCACCTTAGAAAAAAGCAAGGGATTAAAAACAAGCGAAAGAGTAAATAAAATGGCAGGAATGGTGAGCCATAAGATAAGCTGCCTTGTATTCGAAATAGCATTCTGTCCCCAAAACTGTAAACTCAAAGTCATGCAAACATAGCCAATTGACCCTGCTACGCGAATTCTACCATAATTCATGTGCTTATCGCCAAGCACCATATTAATCAGGGTATCAGAAAAAGGCATTGATCCTTTAAAACCAACAGAATAGAGTGTCAAAAAAATAGCACTCAGGCAAAAGCCCGTTTTTAATATAAAAGGCGACGGAAGGACAACCATCAAGAGCGCAAAAACAAATAAAATCTGTGCATATCCGTGTTGCTGAAGCGATTTCTTTACCGCAAAAGAGCTAACAATAAAAGAAAGCAGCAGCCCTGAAAACTCAAAAATGGCAAGAAGAAACCCAATAGAAGTTACTGAATAATTCATGTTCTTCAAGATAAGGGGCAAGTACGCATTCATTACGCCGTATATTGTGTACAAAAAAAAAGTTGGCAAAATCACTTCCCTAGTATAAGCGAGTATGTTCAGTTTGTCAAAGACATTTTTTTATACAAGGGTATAAAATGCACTGGATATAATAGCTCCTATAGAGTAAGCTCTCGGCAAAAAAAGAGGAGCGAGGCGTATCCCTATAACAGGGCAAGCGACGCTCCTTAGAAAGACATGCTTCCGTTCAATAAATAAAGGATAACTTCAATTGAGAAAATTGTCAACAACTCTCTTTATAAAAATAAAAGTACTCTGAATTTCTTTGTGACACCTAAAGTAACTAGCATGCTTTTTACATCTTCTAAGAAAAACAGTTAGATTTTTCTTTTGCTTTTTTCGTACAGAAACACTTGAAACAACCTTCTCATAAATAATCAAAACATTTATAAAATCGTGTATTAATCTTTTCTTAAATTTTCTTTTTATAAACTCCTTTGATATATTACATTTTTGATGAATAATATCTACCGATGACTTTGTATAATTAACAAAATCTTTGCGAGTAAGCTCGTGTAAAAGACAGGAGTTATGAGCTGCAGCATTTCGCAACACTCTTGTAGGAAGAAAAAAAATCTTAATCTTGTCTTTAAGACGATACTCTTTGCAATAAAAATCATAGAAAAATGAAAAATCTCCAAATGTAAGCAACTCTAAGAGTACCCAAAGAGGCATAGAATCTTTATATTTTTTTGCTAAAAGAGCATTATAAGCCGATCCCATTGCCATTTTCTCTATCTTTTCTTTACTATGCGTATTTTTGTTTAAGAAATCTGTAACAATTTTATAGCCATCTTCATCACAATTATTTTCTGAAAAGTGTTTTAATAATCGGTGCTTTACAAAATGTTCAATAGTAATAGTCATCTGTAAAAGAATATCACGAAAATACATATCAAGAACAGAAAGTTCATAAAGATAAGCAAAGTCAAGATTTATATATTTATTTTTTCTCTGTATATCTTTTGCTTTATCATATTTTGTATAATTCTTTGCATAAGATTTTAACCGAAAATAATAATTACTTTCCTCTAAGATTATTTGAGCTTCGGTATCACCTATTAAATCAAACTTAATTCCTTTCTCTTTCATATGAGAAATTTGTTCTTTAATACTTAATTTTACCTTTTTCAAACCTTTCTTCTTTCCCCAAATTATTCAATCAAAATATTCTAACAATAAAAACTATTTTTTACAATTAGTTTTTTATCAACTGCTACTTTTACACCACCACCACCACTAAACCGTCTGCAATAGAAGTATCGCTTGACACAAGTATTTTTCTATATTAGAGTAAGTTTTTTATGAGGTATTTATGTTCAAACCCGCAGACATCGTTGCTACGCTGTTCATTCTCATGTATGCAGCAGCTTCTACTATTATTCCTATTTCGTTTGTAACGATTGCAAGTGAGTTTAACCTTTCATTAACAGAAGGTGGTGGGATTGAGGGCATTCGAACCATTCTCATTTTTTTAACCCTATTCTTAAGTGGCTTTGTTTCAGCAAAACTGGGAAAGATTTCATCCCTTACCATAGCAGGCGTATGCTACGTCGTGGGCTTTGGATTTTTTTCCCTTGTGCAAAATTACACGCAACTACTTGGTGCAACGCTTATTATTGGCTTTGGCTCAGGTATCATAGAAGGACTAGTTAATCCCCTCGTACAAGACGCACATCCTTTAAACTCAGGTAAATACTTAAATATAACAAACGCTTTTTGGTGCATGGGAGTTTTAACCGTAAACCTTTTGTGTGGTCAATTGCTTACCATGGGAGTTTCATGGCGATACTTCATGGTTTTTCTTAGCTTCCTGTCTATAGTAAGTTCTCTGGTAGCCTTTATTGTGCAAATAGGCAAAAGCGTTCCTGTAATTATCACACCAATAAAAATGATTACCCGAGAGTATAAAGCGTGTTTTACCTCAACTCATTTTTGGCTATTCTTTGTTATCATGATCTTTGCAGGAGGAGTTGAAGGGGCTTTTACGTACTGGAGTGCAAGCTACATACAAGTGCATTTTGCAGGATCGGCTCGTATGGGAGGACTTGGAACAGCCTGCTTTGCTTTAGGAATGATGAGCGTTCGCTTTTTAGGCGGAATACTCATTAAACAAAAATATTTGCGTCGATTTGTAATTAGCAGTGCTATTGCAGGCTTTTTTATGAGTTTTTCCGTGCCGTTTGTACAAACACAACAATCCTTTTTGCTCGTTCTTTTTCTCAATGGACTGTGCATTGCCTGCTTTTGGCCAAGCTTACAATCCTATGCAGTTGAGCGAATGTCCTTTGATCCTACCATTATTTTTATATTACTGTCCTGTGCAGGCGTTCCAGGCTTTGGCTTAACGTCATTTGTAATGGGCTTAGTTGCAGATATTCATGGCTTTGACAAGAGTTTTTTTATTGTTCCTGCAATGTTTATCTTCCTTTTAGGCAGTGTCTTACTAGAGCGTCACTTATTTGCAAATAAAAAGATAAAAATATTCTAACCGTGAACCATAGCTAACAATACCCCTGTTTTGAACTACCCTGCAAGTACATTATTCTGTGCAACCTCTTTCTCGTAGCAAAAAAACACTGCACGCCTACTAGGGAGCATAGGTGCTTCCTTACTAGGTGCAAGGGCGCTTCCTTACTAGGGAGCAGGTGCGCTTCCTTACTAGGTGCAAGGGTGCTTCCTTACTAGGTGCAAGGGCGCACGCTTACTAGGGAGCAGGGGCGCTTCCTTACTAGGGAGCAGGGGCGCACGCTTACTAGGGAGCATAGGCGCTTCCTTACTAGGGAGCAGGGGCGCACGCCTACTAGGGAGCATAGGTAGCCACTACAAGCGTTACTGGTAAGTGCATGATACTCGGTTGAGTGCGTAAAAAAACTGTATGTGGGATAAAAAAAAGAGCTTCTACAATAGAAAGGAATGCTCTTGTATCGCAAACATCCGCTTGCACGAGGTCTTAGAAGCTCTAGTCCTTTGGTATTTTAGAAAGCTTTTAGCCTTCAATCAATCGAATATTTATAACGCCATTAATACTTTGCAATTTTTTCTCTAAATCCTCTTTAGCAGAGCCTTCAATATCAATCATAGTGTACGCAATCTCATTACGGTTTTGATTAACCATTGCAGAAATATTATATCCCCCTGTGGCAAGAATTGTAGTGATTTGCCCCACCATATTTGGCACATTCTTATTAGAAATGCAAACTCGCGTTGTTCCATGAGGGATTGTATCGCTGAGCTTGCAAGACGGAAAGTTTACCGAGTTAGAGATATTGCCGTTTTCAAGAAAAGATCGCAACTGCTTTACTGCCATCATAGCACAGTTCTCCTCAGCCTCTGGCGTTGAAGCACCAAGATGAGGAAGACAAATGACCTTATCACACTGCAAAAGGGATTCCTCTGGAAAATCAGTTACATAGCAAGAAACCCTTTCATCCTTAATTGCCGTAAGCACGTCTTTTGTAACAACAAGGCTTGATCGAGCAAAGTTAAAAAGACGAACGCCCTTTTTCATAGAGTCAAGCTTTTCTTTATTGATAAAGTTTTCTGTAGTAGGTGTTTGCGGAACATGGAGCGTTATGTAATCAGCCTTGGTAAGTAGGCTTTCAAGGGTTTCAGCTTTTTGCACATCCTTACTTAAAGACCATGCAGCGTCAACGGAAATATACGGATCATAGCCAATAACGTGCATCCCTAAATCAACTGCCGTGTTAGAAACCATTGCACCGATAGCACCTAATCCAATTACACCAAGCGTTTTACCCATAATTTCAGGGCCAATAAACTGAGATTTGCTTTTCTCCAGTATATCAGAAATTGCACCGTTCTGCCCCACAAGGGAGTGCACCCACTGATGTGCTTGAATAACAGGACGACTTGAAAAAAACAGTGCCGACGTTACAAGCTCCTTAACAGCATTGGCATTCGCCCCAGGAGTATTAAAAACGACTATCCCCTTTTCATTCATATCATCAAGGGGAATATTATTAACCCCCGCCCCCGCTCGAGCAATGGCCTTAACAGAGGATGGCAATTGTGAATCAATCTGGCAGCTACGCACAAGAATTGCATCAGGGCGAGTAAACTCTGAGGCAATTTCGTAGTTTTCTAGCGGAAAACAAGAAAGTCCCTTTGCTGAAATCTTATTTAAAGTCTGAATTTTATACATAGCTCCTCCGTATACAGTCTAAAAGCTTAGTCAAAACACAGATATTTGTCAATATTGAAGATAATTAGCGTTGCTCACTAGACAAAGTTTTATTCCTGTAGTACAATAAAGTCAATCATAGTTTTCTTTAGCTTATATTTTATGAACGACCTAATATTAAGAAAGTTTTTTGCTTGCTTTATAAGAATTACTGTCCAGCAGTCTGACTTAAAACACATTAGTATAATCTTTTGATTTTCGTCGTATTGTTAAACATGAAAAGATATTATGAGATTCGCTTGTGCGGAAATACACTTAAGAATGTAATCTATATATTATGTTGATTACGAGAAGGACTATTATGTCAAAAAAGATTTATGTTGGTAATTTAAATTATGCAACAAATGAGCAACAATTACAAGAAATGTTTACTCCTTACGGAGAAGTACTATCTGCTGTAATTATTAAAGATCGATTCACTGAACAATCAAAGGGATTTGGTTTTATCGAAATGAGTGATGATCAAGCTGCAGATGCTGCAATTGAAGAGTTAAATGGAAAAGAAATCGACGGACGACGCTTACGTGTAAATCCTGCAGAAGACAAACCACGTCCTCAAAGAATGCCTCGTCGAGATTATTAATTATCAGTATTTAATTAATTTTTACAGTTTTCTATGTAAGTATTTGTACTTTACTAGAAAACTGTTGTTTTAAATAGGGATTAAGGAGAGCCAAGATGAAAGTATTAGTTATTGGTGGAGCAGGCTACATTGGAAGCCATGTTGTAAAAGAATTAATGAAAGATAATCATCAAATTACTGTTTTTGATAATCTTTCTAGTGGTTTATTAATAAATCTTTTTGACGGCAATGATTTTATTGCGGGAAATATTCTTCACACTGATGACTTAGAAAGAGCTTTTTCTCTTGGCTTTGATGCTTTTATTCACTTAGCGGCTTTTAAGGCTGCAGGTGAATCAATGCTTGTCCCCGAAAAGTATTCAATCAACAACATTACAGGCACGCTCAATATTCTCAATACGGCACTCAAATACAATTGTAACCACATGGTTTTTTCTTCTTCAGCTGCTGTATTTGGCGAGCCTCAATACCAACCAATTGATGAAAATCATCCTAAAAATCCTGAAAACTACTATGGTTTTACCAAGCTTGATATTGAAAACTATATGAGCTGGTATGATACGCTTAAAGGACTAAAGTATGCCTCGTTGCGCTATTTTAATGCCGCAGGATATGATCCAGATGGGCAGATTACAGGCCGAGAGCAAAACCCTGCAAACCTTGTACCAATCATTATGGAAGTTGCCTGTGGTATGCGAAAGGAGCTACAAGTTTTTGGTCAAGACTATGACACAAAAGATGGAACGTGTATCAGAGATTATGTTCATGTTACCGATCTTGCAACAGCTCACGTAAAAGCTCTTAATTATATAACAAAAAATGACAAAAGCCTTGTTGTAAATCTTGGTAGTGAAAATGGCATTAGTGTAACGCAAATGCTTGAAGCGGCTAGAAGAATTACAGGCAAGGAAATAAAAGCACGCTACGTTGAGCGACGTGCAGGTGATCCTGCAAGTCTTTGTGCAACATCAGCATTTGCACGCAAAACGCTTAACTGGGAGCCTCAATTTTCAGATATTGACACCATTATTTCTTCTACATGGCAATTGTATAAAAAATAACGTATACGCAATCTAAGGTGATCAAAAGTTTTTAAGCCGTACCGAGTAATAAAAGACTTCACAAAAGACAAATGACGTGTCAAACTCTTCTACTGACTATACTTTCTACGTATTTTACCGCGTAAAAATAAATTTACATAAATTGAGCAAGATAAAATGCCGATGTAATACTAGATATTATAGGAGGATTTATGAGTCAAATTGAAGGAGAATTATTACTCGATGGTGGCATTGCGGTGCAAACAGTTTCGCCTGAAGAACCTACGGTGAGCACATCAAACAAGCAGCAATATGTGGTTGATGACTTTGAAGGCCCCCTTGATGTTCTGTTATATTTAATTAAAAAAAATGAAGTCAATATTTATGACATTCCTATAGGCGAAATTACCGAGCAGTTTTTAGAGTACTTGGATTATGCCGTTTCAACTGATTTACAAAGACTTACCGATTTTTATGCAATGGCTGCTGACCTTATTTATATAAAATCTCGTATGCTTTTGCCCGTAGAAATTACCTTTGATGAGGATGAACTTGAAGATCCACGCCAAGAGTTAGTTGACAAATTAATTGAATATCAAAAGATTAAAAAGCTCTCTGAGTTAATGGAAGAAAAAGAAGAAGAAGTTGAGTGGTCGTTTGAGCGAAAGAAAATCCAGCGCGTGCTCCCCTTTGAAGAAGATGAAATGTGGGAGAAAGTTGATAGCTGGGAGCTTTTGAAAATCTTTACCAACATTGTCTCCTCTTATAACTCAGAAAAAATCCTTGATATGCGGGAAGAAATCTCTTTAAGTGAAAAAGTTACCCTCATGAACGAATTCTTTGAGCAAAAAGGCGAGTGTTTTTTTACCGATTTGCTTACTCGCAAGGGCAATGTACTTGACGTAGTCTGTGCTTTTATGGCTATATTAGAAGCAGTAAAATTTAAAATGGTTATCATTTATCAAAATAAAATGTATGCCGACATAAAAATTAAACCAACAAATAATGAGTAAACTATGGAGCTTCACTTGGAAAAAGAAATCGCAATTTTAGAAGCAATTTTTTATCTTGATTCAGAGCCGTTAAGCGAAGATTCCCTTGCACGTATTGCAGGCCTTGGTCGTGATGTTATTGACGCAACAATCGAAAAATTACAGGAAAAATATGCCTCTGAAGACTCAGGCGTTGAGTTGACGCGTATTTCTGGCGGTTGGATTATTACGCCAAAAAAAGATTTATGGCTTTTCCTCAAAGACCATTACGGCAAAAAAAACGAAAGCAAACTCTCAAAGGCTGCAATGGAAACGCTTTCAATTATTGCCTACAAGCAACCAATTACACGCTCAGAAATCGAAGCTATTCGTGGCGTTTCTGCAGACACCATGATGCGCCTTCTCATTGAAAAAGAGCTCATAAAAGAAGTGGGAAAAAAAGACATCCCTGGTAAGCCCATCCAATACGGTACAACACGAGATTTTTTGAAATTTTTCCGCCTAAATAGCATTTCAGACTTGCCAAAACTCGATGAAGAAGAAAATGAGCGGTTCGAACTTGCTCGATAATCACCAATTAACTGACGAAACAAAACCTATTCGCCTCCAAGCTTTTTTAGCTCATGCAGGAGTTGCAAGCAGGCGGGCAAGCGAAAAAATTATTTTAGACGGCCGAGTGAGCGTCAATGGTGAAGTTGTAAACACCTTAGGAACAAAGGTTTTGCCAAGCGATACTGTTTGCGTCGATGGAAATTCTATAACAACTGAAAATACAAAAAGATATGTGCTTTTAAACAAACCGATTGGCTATGTTTGCTCGCTCAGTGATGAGCAAAATCGTCCGCTTGCTATTGACTTATTAAAAGAGCATTTTAGTGAGCGACTGTACAACGTTGGAAGACTTGATATGTTTTCTGCAGGATTAATCATTTTTACCAATGATGGAGAGTTTGCAAAAAAAATCTCTCATCCTTCCTTTGAGCTAGAAAAAGAATATTTTGTTGAAACCTCGTTGCCCTATCCGCCGACCATGCTTGAAAAGTTTGAAAAAGGGATTCGCATAAAAGATATTTTTTATAAATGTAAAGCAGCACGCCGCCTATCATCACGCAAGTTTTTTGTAACGCTTGTTGAGGGCAAAAATCGTGAAATCCGCAAGGTTTTGGAGCATTTTGATGTACGAGTAAAAAAATTAATTCGGGTTCGCATTGGACAAATCAATCTGACCACTAATAATGCCACGCTTGCTGAGGGAAGCTTTCGTGAACTCACTTCTTACGAAGTGGCAACCTTGCTAAAAGAAGAAAACTAATTGCAAGCTATTCTTTTACAATTGACAAAATCGTTGCTTGCTTTAAAAGATTAATAATATCATTATTGATAGTTTTAAGTTTTTTTTGAAAGACGCACAGGGCTTTTTTTTCTTTTTGCCAAGAGCATTCATAACCATTTGTTAAACAACAATTTAGTATAACTTTATCTCCAACAGCACAACATAAATCGTATAAATTAATTGTCGATAAATCAACTTTTAACTTAACACCGCCGTAAGCCCCTTGAAGAATTTCAATAAAATCAACCTTACTGAGCTTTTTTAATATTTTATAGGCAAATTGCTTGGGAATATATTCTTGTTCACATATTTTTTTTACTGTTTTAAGCTCGCCATCTTGCAAATTACGAAAAACTCGCAACGCATAATCGCTTTCTCGTGTTAGTAACATGGATAAAAACTATCATACTTAAAAGAGCTTGTCAATGCACAAAAACTGATAGTAATATGCAGGCCTTTCAATACATTGCATACTACTTTTCAGTAATTAATCAAGCTAGCGTTTTTCAACCATTCCCTTAGAACCTAGGTCTGAGCTTCTATCAGTATAAGAAGTGTGAAGCATTTTTTCGGCAAGCTCACTGAGCGGTTTTCCATAAAACTCATCATAAACACGCTTAATATCGGGATTATCATGACTAAACCGAAGACTCATGTTTTTATCTTTTTGATATAATGCTTTAATTCGAGCATTTCTTACCTCATCGTCAATAGGCATGATAACTTTTGGCTGCCCTCCCCCACCAATACAACCTCCACGGCATGTCATAACCTCAATAAAGTCATAATCGATTTTTCCCTGTGTAATATCGTCAAGTACTTTTTTTGCATTATCTGTGCCGTGAATAACTGCAAGCCGCAAAGGAATCCCATTGAGTTCGATCGTAGCACTTCGAATGCCATCCATTCCTCGTACATTCGTAAAGCTAATAAAGTCCAAATCAGGATTTTTACCCGTGATTACAGCAGCAGCCGTCCGAACAGCAGCTTCCATAACACCCCCAGTATTGCCAAATATTGCGCCTGCACCACTGGCACTTCCCATAAGAGTATCATAATCACTATCATTTAAGGTAGCAAAATTAATATTTTCTTCTTTTAACCATTTTGCAAGTTCTCGTGTTGTAATGACATAATCCATGTCACGAATCTCTGGCATTTCTAGGTAATCACCACTGTCGTTCATCTCAGGGCGAAGTATTTCGAACTTCTTTGCCGTACAAGGAGTTAAAGCAACGCTCACAATTTTTTTAGCATCAATCCCTTTTTGCTTTGCAAAAAAAGTTTTTATCGTTGGTCCTTGCATTCCAATGGGACTTTTTGCCGTCGAAACATTGAAATTCATAGAAGGATAAAAAGTTTCAACAAATTTAACCCACGCAGGACAGCAACTGGTAAACTGAGGAAGCACCTTATTCTTCTTAGTGATCCGTTCAACAAGCTCATGGGCTTCTTCCATAATGGTAAGATCGGCTGCAAAGTTTGTATCAAGCACATAATCAGCCCCCAACGAGCGTAAGGATGCAACCATTTTTCCCTCAACAAAGGCTCCAGACTGCATGCCAAATTCTTCTCCAAGGGCAACTCGGACAGAGGGCGATGTACTAAAAATTACAATTTTATTAGAATCTTTAAGAGCTTGTTTAACCAGTTGGTAGTCATACTTTTCTGTGATAGAATCAACAGGACAGACATTTGCACATTGACCACAATGAATACAAATAGCCTTATCTGCAGTACTTTCCATATCATAAAGTCTTCCAACAGCAATATCTTGCTCACATACTCTGCGGCAATTGCCACATTTTACACAAAGATCCTCATCTCTCATAATGGAAGGATTGTCCTTTTCGATAGGTATGCGGGCTTCTAAAAATTCATGCTTGCTCATAAATAGTCTCCTTTTTGAAATAACTTTATGACAATCATACCACAAAAAAATCAGAGAAGCAACGGAAAAACATCAATTAAATCCTATGTTTAAGATTGTCTATTTCATTGGCTCAAAAAAGCATAGATACGGAAAATATCAAAATAAATGAGCTTTTTGTATTCACAAAACAAAATAAAAACATTATATTAGTAAGCTATGATTATCGTAAAGATTGCGTTACGAAATATTTTGCGCAAACCACGGCAAACGATTTTACTCGGTTCTCTTATTCTCATTGGTATGACGCTCGTTTTTTTATCAAATACAATTTTTGAAGGAACCAAGCAAGGACTGAAACGCTCTTATGCAGGAAGCTTAACATCTGATATTATCATTACAGAAAAAAATACGTTTACAACAAGTATTTTTGGCAATGATATGCCCCTTATTGGCGAGTATCAGACAACTCCTGCACTCTCTTTTTTCCCACAAATTGAAGCTTACCTGCACGACAATCAACACGTTGAAAACTGGACTCCTGTAATCTCAACATTTGCACGATTAGAATATGGTAACCAACGAGAAAACACCCATATTTTTGGTATCGATTCTAACTCGTACTTTCAAATCTGTAACGAAATTGATATTTCCAATATTCAGCTTGATTTATTGCAAGCAGGCAAAAAAGGTGTTGCAATTAATAAAAATCTTTTAGAAGCACTAGAGCAAAATAGTGATAAAAAACTTGAAATAGGCGATGCTTTGCAGCTAACATTTGCAACAGCTAATTCGTTCAATATTGAAAAAGCTGTATTTGCAGGTTCGTACTCGTACGTTTCTGACTTTGATCCCTTTAATCGAATTATTTTATCGGATCCCAATTTATTACGTGAATTGATTGACTATGCAAATATTGAAACAGTGTCAATTGATAACTTACATACAATTGATGATTTAGGAGATTTAGAGTCCCTGTTCTTTACAGAAGAGGAAGACTTTGAGGCTACAAAAAAATCGGATTCTTTCCTTACCATAATAGAAGACACCTTAACAGATATTTCCTCTAAAGAAGAAAACACCGATTTTTCTAATGGTTTATGGAATTTTATTTTAGTAAATACAGCTAAAGGGAAAGCAGCTCTTGTTGAAAAGGATCTTCGTGCACAAGGGCATGAAAATGATTGGGGAATAAAAGTGCTAAATTGGCGGCTTGGCTCAGGACTAAACTCCCAAGCAGCATTTGCCCTACAAATTACTTTTAACGCAGGATTAATTTTTATCATTATAGCGGCTGTTTTGGTTTTAATGAACGGCCTAATGATTTCTGTGTTGGAACGAATGAGTGAAATTGGCACAATGAGAGCCATTGGCTCAAATAAAGCATTTATAGCCAAGCTCTTTTTTACAGAGTCGGCTATTATGGTTTGCTTTTTCTCCTTTTTTGGCATCATTATTGGAATACTTTTTTCCTTTTTTGTTTTATCAAAAAATATTGCACTTGATAATGAAATTTTAATGAGCTTATTTGGAGGAAAAACGCTTCATCCTGTTGTAACACTCCCGCTTATTAGCTATCATATTTTAGGAGCAGTCACTATTAGCATTCTTTCATGGATTTACCCTATGTTTATTGCCTTACGTGTTGCACCAGCTCAAGTAATGGGAAAAAACGTATGATATTTTTTTTAGCACTTCGCAATTTATTTTTACTACGAAAACGCTATGCTGTTATGATTATAGCAATCATGCTTGGATTCTCATTAATCACTGTGATTACAGCACTTTCAAATGGAGCAATTAGCGTTGTCAAAAATAAAACTGCTCGCTTTTTTTCAGGAGAAGTGAGTGTAATCCCTTTTTCAAAAGAAGACCGCCGATACACAGAAGATCCGAACGAACTAATTAATTACTTAAAAAAATCATCCTTGAAAATAAAATCTATTTCTCCTCGAACGATTTCTTATTACTCTGATGCGAACGTAATTTTTTTTGGCGGAAAGTACACAGAACTCCAAAGAACTGTTGGTGTTGACTTTGACACGGAATACCATGTTTTTTCACGCCTACCAATCATTGCAGGAAGCATACAATCAATGCTCGAGCCAGACAGTGAAAATGGAATTGTTTTGAGTGCTGCAGTTTGTGGATACTTAAATGCTCAAGTTGGTGACGATATCACTGTTCAAACGCAACTTGATGGTGGCCAATTCAACACACAAACATTTATTCTTAAAGCCATTTTTGATGAGCAAAATTTCTTTGGCTACGTTTCATATATGCATCGAAAAGCTTTGAATATGTTGCTTTCGTACAATGAAAATGCTGCAACTGAAATCGCCATATACTCAAAAGGTCACACAAACATAACTAGTTTTGCCGAGAAGGTTCGCACACACCTTGAACGATCTTATCAAACATTACCACAAATTACCACGCGAAAGGAATATCAACTAGCTTGGAGGAATCATAAAAAAGGAACGGAAACTCTGGCCGTAATTTCTACCGACAGTCAGCTGGATCAAATAGATAAGCTATTAAAAGCCTTTTTGCTTGGGGTTTATTTTATACTTGTTGTTTTTTTAGCAATAACACTAGTTGGTATTTTGAACACGTACAAAGTTTTGGTTTACGAGAGAACACGAGAAATTGGGGCAATGAGGGCAATGGGTATGCAAAAAAATCAAGTAAAGGCTCTGTTTCTCACTGAAGCTTTTTTTCTTTCACTTTTTTCCTCATTATGCGGATTTTTTCTCTCTTTTATAATTTTATTAGCCTTTCATTCCATTAATTTTTATGACTTTATTTTAATTAGCGTATTTGTTGAGCATGGAAGGTTGCAATTTTCCATAACACCGCAACAAACTTGTATAAATATTTTTCTCATTGTAGTTACCGTCTTACTTGCAGCCGTGCAACCGTCGCATAAAGCATGCAATATTCAGCCTGTTGATGCACTGAGATCATAAAGAGGATATATGAATTTTAACCGTAAAAGCATTTTTTTTCTGATTATTTTATTTTTGGCTTCTTTGCTTCATGCAAAGGAAAATTTATTAAAAAAAGTTGATGATCTTGTAACATTTAAAGATAATGACTTATCAGCTGAATATATTATTGAGACACGAAAGCCTGAAGGGAGCATCTCTTCTACAACGGCCGCAATGTTTCGCCGCGATGCAAAAAATCAATATTTAATCTTGATCCTGAAGCCTGAAGCTGATAAAGGCAAGGGATATTTAAAAATTGGTGATGTTTTATGGCTCTATGATCCTGACAATGGGAATTTTACTTTTACAAGTGCAAAAGATCGATTTCAAAATACAGGATTAAGAAATTCTGATTTTAATCGTTCAAACTATGAAGGCGACTATACTATTGAAAACTCTGCAAAAGAAAAATTGGGTAAATTTGATTGCACCGTCCTTGAATTAAAAGCGCGTCATAATAGAGCAGCCTTTCCAAAAGTCAAATTATGGATTTCTGATGATTTTTTAGTACGAAAAATTGAAGATTATAGCCTTTCTGGGCAATTAATGAGAACAACGGCAATTCCAACATATCAAAAAACTGGCGATAAATGGATTCCAAGCAGCTTAACTGTTCTTGATCACCTTGTTTCAAAAAAAATTAAAGATACGGTTGTATTTGAAAGAACGGTTATTACAATTAAAAATCCATCTTTATCTCCCTTACCTGACAGCGTTTATACAAAAGAATATTTGCAGCGCATGAGATAGTTTTGAAACTTTATAAAAAGAAATTTTTTACCTTTATTTTTTTACTACTCTCTTTTTCATCTTTTTATGGAAGTATTGATGATTTATTTGACGATCCTATTGGAGATATTGAAGAAGAAGGTGAAAACATTGATTATAAAGAACAGTTGGAAAATGACCGAAAGTTTAATATTGCAGGGGATTTTTCAATTACGAGCGGAATGTCTATTGGCTGGGAAAATTATGATTTTGATCTTTTTAAGTATTCTTTCGGATTGACAGCAGAGGCTTCTTTGAGCTTTGATGTTCGCCCTGATCCCTATATTCGTATTGTTGGAAAGTTTACCACAGAAATTGAGCCTGATACAATTTACTCAGGCTGGAACGGTATTCAGCTTGACTCCCTTTACTTGGATTACAACTTACGAGACTTTGTCTTTTTTTCTTTTGGAAATTTTCCCGTCAAATGGGGACAAGGTATACTTTTTGATCCTGCAAATCTTTTAGATGGTATAGAAGATGGATTTAATTTTCGCGTTTCCTTTCCAACTTTTTTAGACGGATTAAATTTTATTGCATACTTACGAGCAAATATGTCCCCTGAAGAAGTTTTTTCAATGAAGAATATTTATTTTGCTGCAAATGTTGATAAAATTGTTAAAAATGTACGCTTTTCTTTAGGAGCTAAAGGAAATGAGCTTGATGGAATTCAATCCTACTTTGGCTACAAAATGGCCTTATATTACTTTGAATACGCAACAGATGTTTGTGTAATTTTCAATAATCTAGGAAAAGATAATTTTGACGTATCCTTTAAAATTCTTACAGGACTATACTATGATTGGAAAAATCTTGGAATTCTTATAGAGTATTTTTATGATCACACAACAACGCCTGCATACTTAAAAAAGTCAACAGATTTAAAAGACCACAATATTGGGGCAACAATCACATGGAGAAGAATGTTTAACTCACCATTTAGCCTTATTGCAAATGCTCAGCATACTTTTTCTGACAATACAGGAGGAGCCCTATTATTTTTTACCGTTTCTCCTTTTCCCTATGTCAATGTTCGATTTGGCTTTCCTTTTTTATGGGGGAAAGATAACGGGCGCTATACGCAATCAGTGTTGAACAAACAACCAAGCTGGAAATCTGTTGATACAAATACGGAGTTTTATCAAAGCCTTGATAAAAGAGCCTCATTCTTCTTGAGTATTACCCTTTCTCGTTCATTCTAGGTTTTGCAATTTTCTAAACTCCCCTAAAATATTTTAAAGTTTTTCTTTTGAACAATTTTTAAGTTTTATTTTTTTTTGCCGAAAAGTAAGTGATAGAAGGATTAATTTTACAGGAGCTTCATTTTGAGTAATGTATTAGTTGGTTTAGATATAGGAACAAGTACAATTCGCGTAGTTATTGGAGAAATTCTTGATGACGGAAGCCTTCATGTGCTTGGCGTCGGATCAAATCCCTCTATTGGACTGCGTAAGGGCGTTGTAGTAAATCCAAATGCTGCCTATCAATCAATCTCCCCTGCCATTGAATCAGCTGAAATGATGTCTGGCCGTGAAGTTACAAACTGTGTTGCAGGCATTGGCGGCTCTCACATTGAAAGCATTAATACAAAAGGCTTAGTTGCCGTTATCAACAAAAACACTGAAAGTGCAGAAATTAGTCAAAATGATGTTGATAGAGTAATTGAAGCAGCACAGGCAATTGTAATTCCTATGGATAGACAGATTTTGCACGTTATTCCTCGCTCCTACATTGTTGATGGCCTAAAGGGAATAAAAAACCCTCTAAACATGATCGGCGTTCGCCTTGAGGCGGAGGTGCTCATTGTTACCTCCTCCGTCACGGCTGTCAAAAATTATATTCCTTGTATTGAAAGAGCTGGCTATTATGTCGATTTAGTAACGCTTAAAACACTTGCTGCAGCAAAGTCGGTAATGACAACAGAGGAGCAAGAGCTGGGCTCTATTTTAATTGATATTGGCGGCGGCACAACGGATATGCTCGTCTTTACAGAAGGAGCTCCTGTTTGCTCAGGATCAATTCCCATTGGTGGAACCTTAATTACAAATGATCTATCAATTGTTAAAGGAATTTCTTTTGAAACAGCAGAGCGAATAAAATTGAGTGCTGGCTGTTGCTGGGAAGGATTACTTGAAAAACATGAAGAAGTTATCATTCCAGGAATTGGCGGGCGGCCACCTGAGTCAACCTCACGCCAAGAAATTTGCCAAATCATTTATCCTCGAGTTGCAGAAATCTTTATGATGGTAAAACAAAAGATTTCACCCTTTACCAAAAATTTCTCAGGAAATTATATCATTACAGGAGCATCGGCACTGTTACCTGGCATGCTTGAACTCGCTTCACATATTTTTGAAACTCCTGCTGTTCGCATTGGTATTCCTAATAAGCTTGGCGGCTTAATGGAGGAATATCGACGGCCAGAATATGCAACGGCAACAGGACTACTTTTAATGCATGCAGAAAAAAATCAGTCCGCCAATCAGCATAATCATAAGCACCACCATTCTGATGGCAGACAAAAAAACAAAGGTAGCATGAAGAATAAATTCACCAATTTTTTGAAAGAATTTTTTTAAAACTTATAAAATAATATTGCCTAAATGCTCTTTCTACTATACACTAAATAACTTCTAAGTTGTGATAACTTAGCTATGTATAGTTCTGGGGGGAACATGACAAATATGCAAATCGTTGCTGATCAAAACATCAGTCCGACAAAGATTAAAGTTATTGGAGCTGGTGGTGGCGGTTCCAATGCAGTAAATCGAATGATTGAAGGTGGCTTAACAAACGTTGAGTTCATTGTTGCAAATACTGATTTACAAGCACTTAATGGATCAAATGCGTTTGAAAAAATAACAATTGGATCAAAACTTACGGGTGGATTAGGCTCTGGTGGAAAACCTGAGATTGGCGAGAAAGCCGCTATTGAAGACAGCGAAAATATTGCAAATGTAATCAAGGGTGCTCACATGGTTTTTGTAACGGCTGGAATGGGCGGCGGAACAGGAACAGGAGCTGCTCCTATTATTGCGAAAATTGCTCGGGAACAAGGAGCCTTGACTGTTGGCGTTGTAACAAAACCCTTTGATTTTGAAGGGCGCGTAAAAATGAAACTTGCCGAAGAGGGCATTCGAAAGCTGAGAGAGGCAGTTGATACGCTCATCGTTATTCCAAACCAGCATTTACTCAAAGTAGTTGATCGACGTACCCCTATAAAGGATGCTTTTTTAGTCGCTGATGACGTGTTACGTCAGGGTGTACAAGGAATTTCAGATCTAATAACAAAGCCTGGAATTATCAATATTGACTTTGCTGACGTGCGTACCACAATGGAAGGTATGGGAGATGCAATTATGGGCGTTGGTATTGGTCAGGGAGAAAATCGTGCTATTGAAGCTGCAACGGCTGCAATCAACAATCCCTTACTTGAAGACTCACATATTGAGGGAGCAAAAAGCATTTTAATTAATGTTACAGGGGATGATTCGTTAACACTTGCCGAAGTAGAGGAAATCGCAAAAATTATTACCGCAAATGCTGATCCTGAGGCCATGATTATTACAGGCTCTGCAATTGATCCGACAATCACAGAAGAAAAGTTGACGGTCTCAGTTATTGCAACAGGTTTTAATGCAGAATTTAGATCAACTCCAAATGAAATGCACATTGCTTTAGCAAATGCTGAAAAAGAAAAAGAGGCTGAAAAACAAAAAGGAACTGTTTTATCTCCAAAGCAATGGAACAATATTTTAAATCCAGATAAGCATATTCCACCGCCAATGCCGTCAATTCCACGCAATATTAATTTAGATGATTTAGATACCCCAGCTTTTTTGCGACAACAAAAGAAAACTGAAGGCAGTTAAAATATAACTTGAAACATCCATTATTGCAGCGTTATACAGTTTTTTTAACATCTGTCAAAAAGATGGCACATCTTACAGTAGAAACGTACTTATCAAGCGTGGAGTTTTTTTTCAAATGGCTTGAGCAAGAAAAATCGCCTCTGTTAACTCAAGAGATGATTTTACAACCGAGTCTAAATGACTTTACATTTTTTTTACTTTCTCGAAAAACTACTGGTGCAACAGCAAATACAATCGCAAAAGATATTTCAGCTCTACGATCATTTTCTTCATTTATGGTTTCCTCTTCACTGTGGCAAGAAAATCCAGCTCTGCTTTTGGAGCGGCCATCACCTACTCGCAGCTTACCTCGTGTATTTTCAATTGAACAAATTGATTCATTTTTGCAAACTATTGATATTTCTGAACCTTTGGGAGTACGAGATCGTACCATTTTTGAGCTCATTTATTCTTGCGGCTTACGTATCAGCGAGGCTGTTAATTTGAAACTGGAAAATATTCACCTTACAGAACGCCTTCTTTTAGTTTTTGGCAAGGGATCCAAGGAAAGAATTGTACCTTTTGGCGATGATGCTCATTTTTGGCTAAAAAAATGGCTCGACGAAGCACGAGTCAGCCTTGTTGGAACACGCCATATTTCTAGTGTTTTTGTCAACTTTCGCGGAAAGCCGCTGTCACGAAAAGGGATTTGGAAGCGATTTAAAGAAATTGAAGGATTGAGTGGATTATCAGGCAAAGTGCATACCCTACGACACTCCTTTGCAACTCACTTACTTGCTGGTGGTGCAGATTTACGAAGCGTGCAAGAACTTCTTGGTCACTCAGATATCTCAACTACTCAAATTTATACTCATATCAATTCTGAAACTCTTCATTTATATCACAAGCAATATTTTCCTCAAAATAATAAAGATTCATAAGATAACTTATGGCAATACAACAGCTTGGAGCTCATTATTAACAAATTCAAGTAATCCTAAATTAATTTTTTCTTCAAGAATTTTTTGCACAGACTCATCAACCAAATGCTCAAAAATTTTATCTTCAGCTATCTTTTTTTTAACAATTTCAATCACCTCTGTTAAATCCTTTGAAGAAAGCATAACAATATTCACACCAGCCTCAATCGCTTTAATTACTGAAATATCAGGAGGATAGCCGTTTTCAATAAGAGCCGACATAAAAATATCATCAGAAAAAACTAATCCTGTGAACTTAAGCTTAGACTTTAAAATATCAGTTACCATTTTTTTAGAAAGACAAGAGGGCATAGTATCAGTATGAGGCACAATAACATGTGACATAAGCACACCTGAATGCAAAGTAAGTACTTTTTCAAATGGCTGTAAAAATTGTTTGAAAAAAATCTCATCTGTAATATCTAAAATCGGCAACCCCTCATGAGGATCAATATTTGTATTACCAGGGAAATGCTTTGCAACGGGCAAAATCTGTGCCTGATTGTGAGCTTTTATAAAAGCCGAAGAAAAATTCTCTACTTTTTGCAAATCGCCAAAACTACGTGTATCTAAAAAATCCTGATTTTCTTGAGTTTCAATTTCCACCACAGGAGCTAAATTAATATGAAAGCCAAATTTTCTCAATGCCTGTGCTTGCGAAGAAAATAATTCATACGCAGCATCTATGCTCATAGTTTCACCAATCTCTTTTGCAGATGGAAATGGCGGTGAAATTTTTCTTAAGCGATTAACATAGCCACCTTCATGATCGATAGCAAAAAAAGGTGGAACAAATGATTTTTTAGGATTTGCTCCATAGGAAAACCAGTGTTGAAGGCTAGTCGTAAAATCAATGAGTTTTTCGCTAGACTGCGGAATGTTATAACCAAAAAAAAGAATAGATCCTGGTGCATAAGAAGAAAATCCTTGAAGTGCAGCTGGATTAAATTCATCACCTTCAATGCCTATCATAAAAAGCTGGGCAATTTTTTCTTCTTGAGTTAGACCTTCAATATAAGAGATAAGGGCAATTTTTTCTTCTTTTGTTAAAACCTTAGCTTGTAATATGTCTTTTTGAGAACTATTAATTTTTGAGCAAGCAATCACTCCAAAAAAACATATGACAAGTAAAGAGAACGTTACAATAAAACTTCGGTAAACCACGGCACATAGGTAACAAGCAATAGGATAATAAATTCAACAAGCAAAAAGGGCAAAACTCCCTTTACAACTTTCATAACTGGCGTATTAAAGGCATAAGATGCAATAAATAAATCCATTCCAACAGGAGGCGTTAAAAAGCCGAGTTGAAGATTCATAAGAAAAATAACACCCGTTTGTACAGCAGAAATCCCAAAAGATTGTGCAACAGGAATAATTAACGGTGAAACAATCAAAATCGCAGAGTAAATATCCATTAAACAGCCAACAAGCAGCAAACAAATGTTAAGTAAAAGCAAAAATAGAATTTTTGAATGAACATGCTGAATGATAAAAGTTGAAATTATTTCTGGAACATTTGCATCAATTAAATAATATGACAAACCTCGAGCAGACCCTAAAATAATCAAAACACCACCAGTAATTGGAATACTTTGAGCGATCACTTTTAAAGCAGACTTAATTGTATAATCTTTTCGAACAAAGGTTTCAAGACAAAAGGCGTATGCAACAGCAAAAGAAGCTGCTTCAAGAAGTGTAAAAAAGCCTGAAAAAAAAGCAAAAATAATTAAAAAAGGCATCAACAATTCAAAAATCGCATTTTTTAATGAATCTCTAATAGAAAGCCATGAAAAAGCAGGTCGTTCAGTTGCCTTATCTTTGAAAAACCCCGTAATAATCATTGCAACAGCAATCATAAGACCTGGAATTGCGGCTCCCTTAAAAAGATCAAAAACATTAATGGTAAAAAAATTAATTGTTCCATACATAATAATCGCAACACTCGGAGGAAACAGCAGACCGATTGCACCAGAAACAGTAACAAGGGATTGAGCATTAGTTTTGGAATAGCCTGTCCCAGTTAAAACAATAGTTAAAATTGAACCAAGTGCTAAAATTGTAACACCCGAAACTCCTGTAAAAGTTGTAAAAAAAGTTGCAACTATGACGGCAGCAATAACCGTTCCGCCACGAAACCAGCCAAAAGAGGACTTAAAAACATCTAAAAGCCTGCTCCCCGCACTCCCTTGAGATAAAATATATCCTGCAATAGTAAAAAGTGGAATAGCGGCTATACTCTTGTCTGTCAAAATATTATATACTTCAAGGGAAATCACTTCAACATAGCCTGCTTGCGAAAACGCAATATAAGCAATTGCACTAATAACAATAAAAAGCGGTACACCGAGAACGGCGAAGCAAATAAATAAAATAATAAAAAAAGGGAAACTATTTTGAGCAATAGCCATCCAGATCTCAGTTATTTGATAAAGAAAAGCAATATTTGTATCATCAAGCTGAAAAGCAAAAAATAAAATTCCAGTAATAGGCCCTGTCGAAGTTAAAAAACCAATAAAAAGTCCAATTAATGATGAAATAGGATACTCTTTTTTTATCAAAATCATCATAATCATTGAAAAATACATGATTGGTAAAATAATAAAAAAAAGTAAAATTGGAATTCCCCAAATTTTATCAGTTGGCAAAAAAGCGGTAAATGATTGCGAAAAGGCTGTAAAAAAAAGGGCAGTTAAAATGGCGGTAACA
>JBOFSR010000085.1:0-15368 GCA_051651645.1 Treponemataceae bacterium
TGTTCTTCTTTTCAGGATCTCGAACAAGATTTCCCTCAAGAATCAGTGAATTAAGTTGATTCATATTGAACCCTCCTTGTATGTTATTACAGAATAATATACAAGTGAAAAAATGCTTTGATACACAATCACTTGACAGATACAACCGTTGCGATTATACTAACTACGAGCTGTTTTATATAAAATGGTATTTTTATAAAGGAGATTTGTTTTTCGTGGTAATTCCACAGCAGAACTATTGATAAAAAATCGAACTGTTCAGTTGTAAAAATTTGTACAAAAACAACAAATAATATGTATGCTAAATTTAAATTAAACGTTGATTTTAAAAAAGAAGATTTTTTTGCAAATCGTGATACAGAAAAGAAAAACTATTTTAAGCAACTAAATGCTCATAAAGGTGTTATTTCAGAAGCTTTAGATAAATTATTAGAAAATAATACACTTGATGGCTCTAAATTAGAAGAAAATTGGTTTCCGCAAGTTCCAGCAGATGTATTTATATCACATTCTCATAAAGATGAAGAGAATGCAAAAATACTGGCACAATGGCTCTATGATACATTTAACATTAAAGCTTTTTTAGACTCTCATATATGGGGTAATTGTGATGACTTATTAAGCAAAATTGATAATAAATTTTGCTTAACGGATGATAACCAGTTTTATGATTATTTTAAGAGAAATCAATCAACTGCCCATGTACACATGATGCTTTCAATTGCATTAAATAAAATGATTGATAACACGGAATGTTTATTGTTTTTAAATACACCAAACTCTATTGAAAATATGATTACTAATAAAACATCTTCAGCATGGATTTACGCTGAAGTAACTATGAGTAATTTTATAAGAAAAAAACAATTATCTCGAAGTAGACCTCTTTATTCAACTGAGAGTAATTTTAATGCTATGACAGAAAATATTAACTATAACCTAGAATTATCTGACTTTATTGATATAAATATTAATGATTTACGTAAATGGAAAGAGGCATATCAAAGTGAGAAATATCCTCTTGATGTATTATACAAAATAATACAGTAATATCAATCTTATTTGGAGGTCACCATGAACGAAGAAAAAAGACAACACTTAGAGTTCATCCAAAACGTAATAACAAGAATGAACACAAACTCCTTTCAATTAAAAGGAATGGCAGTAACTATCGTTTCTGCATTAATTGCTATTTATGCAACGACAACCAACATATTGTTTATATTTATAGCTATCGTGCCAACAATCTTATTTTGGTTTTTGGATACATATTACTTACAACAAGAGCGTAAATTTAGAGGAGTTTATAACAATGTTACAGAACTAAAAAATGATGTTGAAATTAGATTGTATGAAATGCCTATAAAGAAATTTCAAGGTGGACAATACTGTTTCTGCAGTGTGTTTTTCTCAAAAACAATAGCATGGTTATATGGTACGATTATCACTCTATTATTCATAAGTGGACTTATTCTTAAATTTAAGAACTGTATAATAACATTTAACTACAATTGATATGGCTAACAAAACTTTCATTTCATATAAATACAGCGAAGCTCAACAGCTTAGAGATGCAATAATTGAAAAATTAGGAGGTGCTGCGACTTATTACAAAGGAGAAACCAGTGATTCCCCAAATATGGGCGATTCAGCAATAGACACTATCAAAAAAAATTTGACAGATATGATGCACGATACTTCTGTTACCATTGTTATTATCTCACCTAATATGAAAGACAGCAAATGGATAGATTGGGAAATAGAGTATTGCTTAAAAAAAATATCTCGAAAAGGAAGAACTTCACGCACCAATGGAATTGTTGGAGTCATTATGAAATATAACGGTGGATATGATTGGTTTATTACCCACTTAATCAATTGTCACGGTCGCTCGGTTGTAAAATATAAGAATGAATATCTTTATCCTATTATCTATAATAATCACTTTAATTCAAATCCACCTCAATGGCATTGTTCTAAATGTAAGACTTATGATTATTTAAATGGTTCATATATCGAATATGTAGAGGAATTCTCTTTTCTTTTGAATCCTCAGGAATATATAGACAATGCATTTAATAAAAGTGAGAATGATGCTTTTGGATATGATCTAACAAAACAAAGATAAGTTGTAAAAACACTTCCTATAACAAACAGTTTGTTGTTAGTCGAGTAGATGAAAATGTAAAGTCTTAATTGTTATCTACTGAAAATACGCTATGGACAAAAAAGTAATCTTTAAAAATTTAATAGTTGTAAATCTAAAAATTTGTTAATATATAAAAAAACTATGAATATAGATACAATCATCACAAAAACAAATGTTAACGAAGGGAGCTAATAGCAACAATGATGGAAAATATTCTTGGTATACTTACACTCATAATGTCTTTTATGAGTTCAGTGTTATTACTTTTGACTTTGCAAAGCACCCGTATGCAAAATGAAAATAATAATGTTATAGCTATATGGAAAGAATCATTAGTTATATTTACTAAAATAAATGAAAGTAATTCTACAAAAAAAAATAAAAAAGCAACTAATTTAAAATATTTTGAGCTTTTTATCTATTTTGAACGTGCTTGTGCTTTCTTTTATACGCTAAGATATAAAAACTCAAAAAAGCAATTTTATTCACTTTTTGACGACACAATCGAAGCGAATTTACGCAAGCATTTACATGAGGCTCTTAATGAATTATATTCTTTTAAACAAAAAAGAACGTTGATAGAATATGGATATAAAAATTTAGCTTATTACATAGAAGATTTTCATAAAGAAAAAAGAAATGTTAATCATCAAATATGTAATGAAGGTTCCTTTAAATTCGATGAGATATTTTGGGCAAAATTAAAGAGGTATAATAAAAATGAAATAGAAAAATGTAAAAGTCAACATAGAATGTATAAAGATGGATATAAGAAAAGAAGGGCTTTTGCGGGCTACTTTTCTTGGACTGCATAGAGAAAGATTAATAATAATTACTATTGAGCTTTATAATATCTTGCTGTATATCTTCAAAGCCCTTTAGTCCAAATTTTTTAAGTTCGGTATATACTTCTGAGCCACTTTTTGATAGCAGGGCTTCATCAAAAAAATAATTTACTGGAGTAAAGAAGTTTTTAGTAAACTAGTATAAGCCTAAAATCACTACACGAAAAGATAGCTCATTGAGCTGTCTTCCTTAAAGTTAAGAATTAAAGAAAGAAGTTCGATATAAACGAATTACACGCTTAGCAAAAGCAGCCTTTTCTGAAAGTGTAGATGAATAACAGCACTCTGTCTTGTTAAAGAAAGGAATTATGTTCTTGTACTATTTTAGTTTATCAAAGGTAAAAGTTGCTTGGGGTTTGTCCTTATCAACATAAGTCATCGCAAAAACTGTATCAGAGAGCCACTTACTTAAAGAGGGGTTATCGTTAATTTGTCTGAATAGTTCAATGCTATCAGACATAATATTAAAAGTAGCATTTTTAAAAGCTCGGTTACTTTCTATACGGGCGTTTTGTTTATCTGAATTTTTCATTGCATTTTGGTACTTCTCATCTTTTGCAACCATAGAAGGTATGCGGGCGATTTGACTATGTACATTGTCTATATCCTGCCATGCAATATTACCAAACAAGTCATTAAAGGTACTCACAATGGTAGATAACAAGTCGAGTTCAACATCTTGCTTTCCGCCAGTGCTACTGGTAGGAACGGGATCGATTTCTGCATTTTCATCTTTTAGGAGAATAGAAAGTGTTGCCTTTGCCTGTGTACGATAGCTATCTAAATCAATTGATTCAAGAACACCAATCGATAAATCTTCTCCTTTGGGAATTGGTAGTTTTGGTAATAGCAAATTCAAAAAAATAGAAAGCTTTTCCCACTGAGCATTACCAAAGGGCAAAATTGCACCTAAAAAACCATACGTTCTTACAAAACTTTTTGCTGAACTTTTAAACTTTACTTGAGCATCTTCATTAAGAGCCTTGTAAAGGCAAACGCAAGAGTCTAAAATTGGATCCAGTTTATCTCGTTGGGCATCATTTAAATAAAGATCTATAAAAACATCGACACACTCATCGCTATACACTTGATGAGATTCCATTTCACTGATGAGATCATATAATTTATTAGGGTCTGTTTCACCAGATAATAAGGTTGTTTTATAATACCGAGAAAAGGAGTCTTGTATACTTTCTGCTGTATTTGCAAAGTCTAAAATGCAAGTATCTTTTTTTTCTCGATGTGCCCTATTTAAGCGGGATAATGTTTGCACCGCTTTAATGTCAGTAAGGGTTTTATCAACATACATAGTATGTAATAAAGGTTCATCATATCCTGTTTGAAATTTATCTGCAACAATTAAAAAGCGATACGGATCTGTCTTAAATTTTTTTTCAATTTCATTACTAGCAAATCCATTAATAATTGATTCGGTTAACGTTTTACCCTCATATTCTTTTTCGCCCGAAAATGCAATAATTGGCTTATATGGGCTATCGCGGAGCGTAAGCATTTTAGTAATTGCATAGTAGTATTCAATGGCTCGCTGTATACTACTTGTTACCACCATTGAACGGGCTTTACCTCCAATCAATCCTTTGCTAATAACTTGATTATGAAAATGATCGACGATGATTTCTGCCTTGTTAGATATTGCAATTGTATTGCTTTCTACAAAAGAGCGTAATTTTTTCTGAGCCTTTTTTTTGTCAAAAAGCGGATCCTCTTCTACTATTTTTGCCAGCTTATAATAGCTTTCATAAGGGGTGTAGTGTTTTAAAACATCTAAAATAAAGCCCTCTTCAATTGCCTGTTTCATTGTATAGGTATGGAACGGCTTGTGTTTAATCACTGCGTCCTGTTCGTAGGCAACCCCAAACATTTCAAGCGTTTTATTCTTTGGCGTAGCAGTAAAAGCAAAATAGCTTGCATTGCTGAGCATTTTTCGTCCTGCAATAAGCATATTAATCGTATCTTCAATACTATCATCTTCACTTTGGGCATAATCACCTGAAAGGATCATATTCATCTTGGCAGACATACTCCCACTTTGACTTGAATGTGCCTCATCAATAATGATTGCAAAAGATCTTCCTTTGTGCTCTGTTCCTATATCATCTAAAATAAAAGGAAACTTATGCACCGTAGTAATGATAATCTTTTTGCCATTTGCTATCGCTTTTTTAAGGTCGCCAGAATGTTCTGCCCACATAACCGTATTTGAAACTTGCATAAACTGCTTGATAGTATCTCTGATTTGCTTATCAAGATTAACTCTATCTGTTACAACAATTACAGAATCAATAATTGTTTTGGCCTCTTTTTCAAGCCCTACCAATTGATGAGCAAGCCATGCAATCGAGTTAGACTTACCACTTCCTGCACTATGCTGAATTAAATATTTTTGTCCAACGCCTTTATTATAGACGTCCTGTAATAAAGCTTTTACTGCCGCAAGTTGATGAAAGCGTGGAAATATTTGAGTATAGGAGTTTTTCTTAGTATCTGGATTGGTAGTTTCAATTACTTGTGCGTAGTTTTCTATGATATTTGCAAGCTCTGTTTTTGTTAGAATCTCTTTCCATAAGTAATCGGTCATTATGCCATGCGGATTTGGCGGGTTTCCGCCTCCATCGTTATAACCTTGATCAAAGGGCAAAAACCAACTTTTTTTACCATCAAGCTTGGTACAAAACTTAATGCGTGCATCATCAAGGGCAAAATGCACCATACACCGTTTAAACTGAAACAAAAGTTCTCGGGGGTCTCGATCAGTCTTATATTGAAAAACAGCATCTTCTACATTTTGCTTAGTAAATTGGTTTTTAAGCTCAAAAGTAATTAAAGGTAGACCATTAATAAATATACAAAAATCTAAGGCAAGTTTACTATTGTCTTTTGAATACATCAGTTGGCGAGTAACACTAAAAATATTTTGCTCAAAAAGTATTTTTGCCGTATCATTTTTTTCTGATGGCGTCATATAAAACATAATAAGGTTTGCAGGATATACTTTTATGCCATTGCGAAGCACATCAATAACACCACGCTTAGCAATTTCGCCTTGCAAGCGATTTAAAAAATTCATCTTTTTAATATCGTTATTTACCAGCGAGAGTTTTTCCATTTCTGGTTGCTGCGTCGCTTCTAAGAACTTAAAAAGACGTGTTTCATCAACAGCAAAATCTTTGTTATAATCAGCATTACAGCCTTGTTCGTAACCATTATTTTCACACAAATAATTAATGATTAAGCTCTCAAAGCCGATTTCTTTTGTGTTAGTGGGCATTGCTTCTCCAGTTTTTTAAATATTCCATGACTTAACAAATTTTTTAATACTTTCAAAAATATCATCGTTTAAATTTGCATAGTTTTCTAAAACTCCATTAACCCACTCAGAACCATGACCGCCTACTTGTTTAACGAAATTTTCAATTTCACCAACAGGGACAATAAAAATACCGAGCTTTCTCAGATACTCATCAATATTATCAAAAGCATTTCTGCTGTCACCAGCTGGAATTATATTTGTGCCACCCTCTTTCAAAATATCCCATTTTGTTTTGGGCGTTACCTCTTTGATTAAATCTATAAGTTGTTTTTTTGATATGTTATCGGGAAGCTCATCAAATTTTCTTTTTAAATCGGATATTGATATTTTATCTTTATTTGCAGTTAAGCTTCGAGAAAAAACCTTAAAGTCTTTTTCAATAGAACTCCAATCTCCATAACAAGATGTAACTAATTTTTTAATTATATTTTCGTCATTCAAAATATCAATATCAGGAATAACTTTAAAATCAATACCGATTGATTTTAATGCTGTGGCAACCTTATATAGTCTGTGTTTTCCACCACAATGAATAAAAAAAGCTTCCGAATATTTATCTATATCATTTTTCATTGCTGAATCTATAAGGGAATACATTTTACAATCACTATCTGATTCGCATACTACCGTATTTTTATGAAACAAACTATTCATAATTTCTGAATGTTTAAGTAACGGATCCTCCCAAATATTACATATACCTTCATTTTGCAATATAGAAAAAACATTATTATCTTCTTCCCGTGTTATTCTAATAATCTTTACACGGTCGGAACAAACATCAATGAGGCCTCTAATAATTTCTTTACTATGAGTTGATAAAAAACATTGTTGTTCCTGGCTTAAAATCTCTCCAATCATTCTACCCATAATATAGGCTTGAGGTGGATGTAAAAATGATTCAGGCTCATCAATAATAAAAGTACAATAAGTATCAATGATAAGGTATAAAAGTATACCTGTAAAACTACGAATTCCATCACCTTGCTTATCAACCTGCTTGTATTTTGCTAAAGTTTCTGCTTGTTTGTTTATTATTTCTGAATATGAAGAGGTGCTATCGTCTGGCGATACTTTCAAGTCCTGCCCCATGCATAAAGGGATTGTTCTACCAAAACTGTTGTTAGGAATTAAATCCGTTCCAAATGCTTTTTTAAAATTTGCAGAAAGTTTTTGTGATATCTCTTGATTAAAAGCAGGATAGTGAATTGGATGAGTTTTTATTTCATTACGATTAATACACTCTGGAGCTGATGCAATGCTCAGCCTTGTATCAGTAGGAAGATGAGCTATAAAGTATTTTTGTAAACGATTTAAATACTGTTGCTTTTCATAATTGTTAAGTTCACTATTACTGATAGCAAAATTAAATCCCGAATAATGATCAAACTCTTCGTAGTCCGACTTCGTAATCATTGCTGTCTTAGAAAAATAGTTTTTAATATTTTCAATATTATTTTTAGTAATTGTTATATCATCAATAATAATAGAATCTTGTTTATAATCACTTAAGTTATAAATATCATTTAAGGCTTGACTTTTTCCTGCATTATTCGGGCCTACAAAAACTATAATGTCATTTTTAGCTATATCTAAATGCTCATTGTTATTAAACACAATTTTTGTGATGTGTGCGGTTGGTTTATTCACTCTTCTCGTCCTCCTCTTCGTCAATATTTTCTTCTATATCGGTTTCTTGTATTATTTCTTTTTCTATTTCACAATCTGGCACAATCACATCACGCACATCAATTTTTCCTGTAACAACTGAAGATATGAGCGAAGTTTTGTATTCAGATAATAATTCAATAGAATTTTTTATTTTTAATATCATTAAATCTATTTTTATAATATTCTTTTTAATCATATCAACAATTATTTCTTGTGATTTTTCATCAGAAGAATAGTTAATAAGTTTATTTGCAACTTTTGTTGCAGTTATCAACGGTTGAGCATTTGCTTCATTCAAAGTATTCAAATTAGATGCAATAAGTAAAAATAATAAATATTCTTTATTTTTAATTTTTGGAGTAACGATAAGTGCATTATCTGTAGCCCAAGATTTTTTAATAACATTAGTTATACATCCACAATTAGCACCAACTCGACCTATTACTATATTTTTTTCATCTATATTAAAATCAAAACTATATCCTAGCATTTTCCCACCACCAAAAACAGGATATAGAGCATCTTCGAGTAATTTTGAGTTAATCAATGCATCACCTGATGATAACGTAAGAAGATACTTAAATTTAATTTTTATTGTTTCTACAGTATTGTCTAAGCCTTTGGTTACGGCTTTGTTGATAATGGCTTGTTTTTGCTCGTTTAAAAGTGCAATTTGCTTTTTCTTTGCGTTAATTAATTTGTTTATTTTAGAAAGTTTCCAATCTAAAAAACGCACTATTTGATCTTGCTCTTCTCGTGGCGGAACGGGGAGAATACTTGTTTTCATCTCACTAAAGCGTGTTGTCCATAAGTCAGCAACAATACCTCTTCCTTTGCGATAATATTCTTCTACAAAATCATAACTTTTTAATAAATAATGCATAAATCTACTATTTTCAGTTTTTCTCGGTTTTAAAACAATATTTATTAAAGATACAGACCCCGTTAAAGGTGATAGACCACTCGAACCTTTTCTATCAGAACGGCTATTAATAACAAAATCACCAACAAGCACTTGCTTTCTATTATCACCATCGTCAGACTTTGCGGCTGTTGAAAGTTGTGGTAAAATTCCATTTTTTGTAACAGAAAGAGGTTTATATTCTTGATCTGACACCTTTATTCTTCTTTCTAAGAATAATGAACCTAGTCGTTCAGCGTCCCAATGAGTAGGAATATTTTTTAACCACAACTGATTTGTCTTTTTATAACTATTATATGGTTTCATATCACTCACCGTCATTCTTACGTTGTATTGGTAATTTTCCAGATTTTTTTGCAAGTTGTTTTTCTGTAGTTTTTACACGGTGTTCTAGTATAAAGTCTTTTATTTCTCGCTTTGCACCACTGCCCAATGCTACCATTTTCGCGACCTCACGAAAATGGTCTAAATCACTAATTTCACTTGTTTTATATGATTCTATTGATCGGTAAACTACTTTCTCAGAATTCTCCCAGCGTTCGTAACCAAACAGTGGCATTAAATCTCTTGCATACCAATATTCTACATTTTCTGTTATTTGTAAGACATGGTTGAATTTTTCTATTATATGCGGGATTTTATTTTTATTCATATTATCCCCCTATAATTTCGTTTAACAAGCCGTCTGTTTCTTGTTCAAGTGCTTGTATATCAGCAATAATTTGCTCAACTGAACGTAGCTCTATAGGTTTGTAAAAATACTTGGTAAAACTTAGTTCATAGCCAATCTGCGTTTTTGTGTGGTCAACCCATGCGTGAGGTGCAAAGGGAATCACTTCGTTTTGTATAAAGGCATCAATTCCACCCGTATACGTAAAGGGAATTTGCTCGGTGTCAGTTGCATCTTTGTCAACTTTGTAGCCTTTTTTGTCTTTGAGGGGCTCTCCATTTTTGTCGCACAGGGGTTGTAATACCGTAACTTTCCAATAGCCAAACTCATTGTTCGCAAAAACTTTACTCTGCTCATTTTCAGCCATCGTATGATACAGACAAAGAATTTGTTCTCGTATCTCTTGTGTGAATTCGCAGTTTTTTTTACCAAGATTTTTGCGTAACGGGCTTTTAAGCGTTGTTGCATCAATTAGTTGAATCTTTCCTTTACGGCGTTCTTCTTTTTTGTTTGATAAAATCCAAATAAAGGTTGCAATTCCTGTGTTATAAAACATATTTTCTGGCAAGGCAATAATACATTCGATAAGGTCTTGCTCAATCATATAACGGCGTGCATTGCTTTCTCCCTGTCCTGCATCGCCTGTAAATAAAGATGATCCATTATGCACTTGAGCAATGCGAGAGCCTAAAGGCGTGTCTTTTTTCATCTTTGCAATATTATTCAAAAGAAACAACATTTGCCCATCACTAGTGCGGGGAATCATTGAAAAACTTTGGTTGTCTGCAAATGTAGTTACAAAACGTGTGTCAAATATGCCTTTTTTACCGCCCATTTTTTCGGCATCTACTTTCCACGACTTGCCATACGGAGGGTTAGAGAGCATAAAATCAAACTGATTTGCAGGAAATCCATCTTGCGATAAGGTAGATCCAAACATAATGTGCTCTGCTTCTTCGCCCTCTCCCTTAATAAGCATATCAGCCTTAGTAATTGCATACGTTTCTGGATTTATCTCTTGCCCAAAAAGATGAATTGAGACATTTTTATTACGTTCTTTTGCTAATTGTTGTAATCGATTTTGAGCAACAGTGAGCATTCCTCCTGTTCCGCTTGCACCATCATAGCACGAATAGGTACTGTCCATAATCTTATCTGCTACAGGAAGAAAAACACAGTCTGCCATAAGCTCTATAACATCACGAGGAGTAAAATGCTCTCCTGCCTCTTCGTTGTTTTCTTCATTAAAACGGCGAATAAGCTCTTCAAATATTATACCCATAGTGTGATTATCAAGAGCAGGCATTTTTATAGTGCCAACATCATCAAGAATGGGATAGGGGCTAAGATTAATATCTCGTGAAACAAACCGCTCAATTACTGCTCCCAAAATATCAGCTTCAATCATAGTGTCAAGTTGATTACGAAATTTAAACTTGTCTAAAATCTCTTGAACATTACTTGAAAAACCATCTAAATAAGCAGTAAAATCGGCTTTTAATTTTTGTTGCTGAGCACGGGCGGTTAAATCCTTAAGCATAAATTGAGAGCTATTACAAAAGGACTGCCCTGCAGCTTTACATAAGGCTTCATTTTGATTAGAAATACCTGCATTATCAAGCATTTGTTTTGTTTTTAAAACCTCGCCTTTAGTACCCTCAAGGACTGCATCAAGACGGCGAATAACCACCATAGGCAAAATTACATCACGATATTTTCCACGCACATAAACATCTCGCAAACAGTCGTCTGCAATTCCCCATATAAAACTAACAATCGTGTTGTGAAGATGATTATCCATTTTTTCCCTTTTTACATCAAAACCTTTCAAAATACCCTATTACATAAGCTGTTAGTATAGCATATAACAAAGCACTTTTCAATGCAACACAATACATTAATTCTTGACCGTTATCTAAGCTTACGCAAATACTAAGATTTTTTTATAACAATGTGCTAAACTTGACAAAAGGAGATTGAAAAATATGGGGAAAGAGAAAAACAATAAGAAATCAACAAAGCAACAAAATACTCCTGATGAAAAGATATCTGTTTTTGATGATTTTTTTGCAAAGTATTATGAAGAAGAATCTCCCGTTAAGAAAATTGAACTGTGTATTACCTATATACAAGAAAAATTAAGTGCGGGTGCTATATCTCTAATGGTTGGTGCAGGCTTTAGTAAAAATGCTGACTCTGAATACCCTGACTGGGCAGAATTATTAATAGATGCCTACCTTGAAATGGATCAAAAAATAAAAAAAAAATTTGAAGCCAATGTTATATGCAAAGAGTGTTTAAAAGATATGATAAAAGATGAGGGGGAATCAGATGTAGCTTCAAGATATGAAAAGTTTAAAGGATATCGGGAGGCATTAGATCTGTATATCGAAAACCAATTTTCAACAAAACTAACAAGAGCTCCTTCTTTAGAAATACACGAAGCCCTACTACACCTTAACTGGTGTGATGTAATCACTACAAATTGGGATGATTTATTGGAAAAAAGTAGTGCTAAACTAAAATATTTCTACCGTACTGTAAAACGAGCAAAAGATTTACGGGTTAGCAATAAGCGTCGCATTATAAAGCTACATGGATCTATACGTGAAGAAGCAGATATTAAAAATAGCAACTATCTATTCGATGATTCTTATTCTCATTTATATGTCATTACCACGAATGATTTTGATAGCTACAAAAATGAACATGAAGATTTTTCTAACTTTATGAAAGTTAAAATATTAGAAACTCCTTTTTGCTTAATGGGCTTTTCTGGACGTGATTTAAATTTTAGGTACTGGATAAAAGAATTAAAAAGGACAATGTTAAAAGGTGGAAATACAGAAAACCCTAATCCTATTTTTCTTTTTGACATCAACCCAGATCCCATTCACGAGAATGATATTGAGTACGAAAAATCTTTGGATTTATTTTATTCTAATAATTATATTATCAGGATAAGAGTTCTTGACTTATATAACTCTATGAATTCATCTCAACCTATCAATTCAACTGTTTCTTCCTCTAACATTCAGCAGAATAGCAATGTTTTACCTAATCTGAGTCACAAAGACTTAAATAGTTTTATAGTTGATAAATTATCTGAAAAGATTTCAGAAACAAAGAATAGTACTAGTGAAGAAACAGTCTATCTAAATACCAATACAGAAGAAATAAAAGATAGTACCCTTGATGTAATTTATAATATAGCTGGTTCAAATAATGAGAGCCTTTCCATTGAAGATATTACACAATATAATGCGTTATATTTATTTTCAATTGCAAACTTAGAAACAAGCTTTCTTTTTGGATCTAAGGTAAAAAAACTAGGGCACCAATTAAATAGTCTAACAGAAAAATATTTTATATTTCTGTATAAGTGGTGTTTAAGTAATTTTTACTCATTGTCAAATGTATTTGAAACAAATATTATTGACAATATTATTAAAAAATATATAGATGAAAAGTTGTATGTAACAGATGCGTATATTTTTGCGGAGTTAATCCTCCAATATTATCGTGAGAATGACATGAAAGATAAATTCACTGCATTATGTAAAAATGAATTCAAGACGAAAAAGTTAAAAAATATTATAATCTATCAAAAAGCATTAAATCTAATTACCGATTTAAAATATGAGCAATTAAAAAAGATTATTGAAAACTGGACTCCAGAAAACGATGAGGCTCCTAATAGTTTGTTTATTCTAAGAAAAATTTCGTTAATTTTTGCTTTCGAAAACATGAGGTTTTATTCTGATAAGAAAGACTTTATTAATAGTTTGTTTCAAAAGGCTGTTACTTTTTGTACAGAAAAACAACTACAATATTTTATTTTACTTTTTCATAAAAGCTACTCGTTTTGCGTTGACTTCACCGCACCCTTTGAAGATCAAGATAAAATAAATGCATTACAACTGGAAGGATTAAAGCCTATCAGTGAATTTATTAATCATTTTAATTTCAAACCAAAAATGGATCAATTAGTACCAAATCAACAAAAACGATACTCTGGATCAACAATTTCCTTTGGAGAATCTAAAAACTCAGACTTTATAAATGTTTTACGATATTTTAATTTTTTTGAATTTATCGGGTTGCCTTTACTAATAGTTACTTCAAAACAAGACTTGCAAAACATGATTCCTCGCGTAAAAATTTATGATTACTTGTTACATACGCTTTTTTTTCATAGTTTATCATATTTTGGAAATGATTCAGCAGAAGATACTTTGATCACAATTGTTCCTAATATTTTAAGATATTTTAATGATCAAAGAATCATTAATGATTATTTGATTAGTTTTTTTAAAATACTAAAATATAAAATCAATAATTTACAAAATGCAAAAGTATATGTGTACTTAGTAACTGAAATTGCCAAGTATGCAAAAAAAGAGGCGGCTCAAGAATTCTATCATTTTATATGTACAGAAATTATAAAACCTTCAGATGTTAATGAGCAAATAAAACAGGGAATAAGTAGGGGCAGTATGTGGGGGTTAAAAACACCTTTTCTTTATATTATAAAACAACTGATAGACAAGGATTTATTTTCACAACTACTTATCTGGACTATGCAGGAACATATTGAGGATGAAAAAAAACTCAGTAAGTCAAACCCATATCAGAAATCAGAATTTTTTTCATATTATTTTGAATTGATGAAAAGAGAAGATATGAAAGATATAATTACTAATATATTTATGCAAGACAAAGGAAAAGAGCTTATACAGCTCGATATGAAATTAAAAGGAACCTTATCTTTGTATGGCTACCAATATGTTGGAAAAGAAATCAAGCTACAAGTACTAAAAAAATATATACAAATATTTTCGATAGACACAGATCCCTATTTTATTACAATCTTTAAATCTGAGGAAATAAAAGAAACTGTTTTACAAGCGATAGAAAAAAAAGAAATATTATCTTCATCTTCTAGAGAGTATCCAATTGGAAATTTTATTCGTGCTCTACATCAAGTTGAGTTACTAAATACCAGCGATAAAAAAAGAATTGCGGAAATACTGCTCAAAAACCTGAAAAGGATAAATAATAATCTTGTATATTTCAACCATAGTTTTATTAGCAAGTTAGATATTCTTCAGTCTTTTTTTATTGCATTAGAAACTATTACTACGGATACTGAAAAAAAAATGATACCAGAGATAACAGATTCTTATGAAGTTATCAAGTCTGAACTTAAAACAGAGCTTACAGATTTTTATACGTTTACATGGTTATACACAAACTCATTGCAGGACTTCAGAAGTAATTTTATACGAGCATTAACACTTTTTTCATACTTTAAAGAAGTAAACCAATATTTGCATATAATTAATATGGCTCTAACAAAAGTAATTATGCAAGATGATGCAAATTTTGAGGGTGTTATTGAACAATTTATCAGTGTATACTGTATCTATGAAGATGGCATTTTAATTAACGAGGCAACAAATAATATTCTTTTTCAAATGATGAAAAAATTTCATTTAGAAATTCCATTTTGCTATGATGATTTATTTATAAAAGAGCAAATGAAAAAACTTGCTGAACAAATGAAAAAAAATAAAATTGAAAATGAAATACTTGATTATTGGATTGCACAGTAAAACACTTTTTGTTCAATCAAAATAAAATAGCCGTAAAAAAAATACGGCTATATTGACTTTTCTTGCTTAATTGCCGATACTGTGTGTATGATAACATCATTTTCAGTTAAAAACTATAGAGGGTTTAAGGATGAGCTTATACTCAATCTTACACAAGTAAGTAAT
>JBOFSR010000086.1:0-9971 GCA_051651645.1 Treponemataceae bacterium
ATTCTCACTAATGGAAGTGAGGAAGTCTTTTTAATTACTCGACGAGGAAAGGCCTTGCGTATTTCTGAAGGCGATGTGCGTGCAATGGGCAGAAGCTCTCGCGGTGTTACAGGAATTCGGCTAGCCCAAGGTGATGAATTGACGGCGGCTCTTAAGATTGAAGCGGATGCAAAAATGCTTTTAATCACGGAGTTTGGCTATGGCAAGCGCGTAAACTTTGATGAGTTTAATCCTCATGGAAGGGCAACGGGTGGCCAAAAGATTTATGATGTTAAAGAGAAAACGGGTGAAATCATTGGTGCAACAACACTTGCTGATACTGATGAGCTTGTTTGTATCACAAGTCAGGGCAAGACTTTGCGTGTAAAAGCAAGCGTTATCTCTGAGCAGTCACGTGGGGCACAGGGCGTTCGTATTCTTAATATTGATATGCCTGATATGGTTATTGGCGTTGATAAAATCGCTGAAAGTGAAGATCAAGCAGAATTTGACGCTGAGTAGTACGATTTGCTTGGAGTATAAGGAGTTATAATGGAAAAACAATTTGGTAATTTAATTTTAGGCTTTTCAATTTTTTTTGCGGGTGTGAGTATTGCTTTTGGGCTTATGAATATTAAGCCTGTTCAGCGCTCTGTTACGGTGCGTGGTCTTGCTGAGCGTGAGGTTGATGCAGATTTAGCCGTTTGGCCGCTCACTTTTTCAGTTGTTGGTAATGATCCTGTTGTTTTGTATAATGAAACCTTGCAAAAAACAGCCATTGTAAAAAACTTTTTGAATAAGTATGAGTTTTCAGAAACTGAAATTACGGTTAATCAGCCTGCAATCACCGATATAACGGCTAATCCGTATATTAAAGCAGATGACTATAAGAATAAATATATTGCAAAGTCAGTTATTTTGGTTCGCTCCTCAAATGTTAAAAGTGTTCAAACTGCAATTTTAGAGTCCATAGAGCTTTTACAGGAAGGTATTGCTATTATTCAAGACTATGATTCTCAGCTCAGCTATTCTTACAATGGCTTAAATGAGATAAAGCCTGAAATGATTGCACAAGCTACACAAAATGCACGTCTTGCCGCAGAACAGTTTGCTCGTGATTCAGGAAGCAAGGTTGGAAAAATTAAAAATGCAACACAGGGGCTTTTCTCAATTGATAATGCTGACAGAAGCTTGCCAGAAAAGAAAACTATTCGTGTTGTAACTTCTGTTGAGTACTTATTAGTAGATTAAATCATGGGGAAGTTTTTTCCCCATCTAATGTAGTAATTAGCAAAGAGAGCAGTCATTTCTATTTTTTTAATGGCTTGACCTATTTAGTTTTTCATCCTATTCTAGTAGTGTTTTATGGCATATTATAAAAAAACTTGCGCCTCTTTTTTATTTCTTTGTTTTTTCTCGTTGGCAGTTTTTGCAAGCCAGTCTGCAACAATTTTTAATGCACTTAAAAAGGAAGGCTTGCAACCATCTTTTCAAACACTTACCAGTGAATCACTCCTTTTTCCGTATAATATTTTTTTAGATTTTGGCAACCAGGGAACGCAAACCTTATTTATTGTTATTTTACAAGAAGAGTTTGATTATTTTTTTGAGAATATTGTTCAGCTTGCACATTATTTTGAAGAATATAAGCCTAATTTTTTAGTACGCATTGCTTTAACCGCAAATAATACCTCTCCCTTACCTGAAATAGTTGAAAACTATACACAGTCGGGCATTCAAAAATTTATTGCATCAATTAATCGGGCAATGCCTCACGCTGTTTTGTTGCTTAATAAGTCAGATAAAGAGAAGGTTGAAATTATTCCTGCAAGTCGTACGCACCTTGCACCGCTTTGGCTTTTGAAAACCGTAGAGCAATCAACTAAAGAAGATTCTCTCATTCCAGCGTATTCACTGCTTTTGTATCGCTTAGGAATTCTTGGCAAGGATTCTATTTATTATACGCTTTTAAGTAGCGAAATCCCAACGCTCCTAATTAATATACAAAATGAGTTTGTTAATACGCTTTTACAGTCGGTTATTCTGGCTCTTGAAAATACTATTTCGTTTGAATGGGATAAGCATTATTCCTTTTTTTATTTTGGTGATTATTTGTATGTCTCTGAAACAATAACACTTATATTTATTTTAGGCACAATAGGATTTTTGCTTTTCTTTCTTTTTATGTTTTCCTTTGCGTTTGGCTCAACAAAAATTCAACGGGTGCAGGATTTGAAAAAAACGTGGTATCTTATGCCACTTATGATTATTGGCCTAGGGTCGCTGCTTGCTTTGGGGCAGGTGATTGGTAAATTTCTTTTTCCGTTATGGGAAAATCAGATTTTACTTGCTGCCGTGTTAAAAATTGCAATTGCGATTATCTTTTTTTCATGTTTAACACTCTTGCAACGCAAGGTACATTTTCCCTCCGATGAATATATTTATGGATATCTTCTAATATTAAGTGCACTTTTTAATATCATTATATTCTCATCTTTTTCGCTTTCGTTTTTTTATAACTTTTTATTAATTTTCATGCTGAGTTATTTTGTGATGCTTGCTAAGAAATTGTACCTAAAAATATTTTGGCAAGTGTTGATGACCTTACCAATTGTCTATTTTTTATTTTATGTTGATCAGCAAACAATAAAAGCCGTTGTTTTGTTTTTTATAAACTTACCATTTTGGGGAAATGTTTTATTTTCTTGCATGCTCTTGCCGTATGAAATTATCTGCATAATGCTTTTGGTTCGCTTTAATCTTTTTGGAAAAAAAGAAAACACATCATTTCCCTACATTATTACCAGCTCTTTTTTATTAGCACTGACAGTAACGCTGTGTATTGTATCGTATCAATTTTTTATTACCGACACTGAAGTGAAGCAAGAACACGTGTATCAAAAAGTACAAGATTCCTTGTTGGACATTAATTTTTCACAAACCGTTTCTCTTGATAAATCACGAATTTATTTTAAGATTGATTCTAAAAAGCAAGCTCTGCGTTATATTGTTTCAGTTTCAGCAAAAAATGGAGTTTCTGTATATGATGCAAATTTTCCCTATGAAATTTCAAGTGATTATACTGAGTCAACCTTTTTGCTAGATGATAATCCCCCTCAAACTTTGAAAATTGATTATTCAAGTGACTTAGATAAAGACAAAGAGTTTTCTATTATTGCTTATTACGCAGGCGAAAATAGTGAAGATTTTTTCTATGAAACAAAAGCTTTTTTTATAAAAGGCAAGAATGACTAATTCTGGTAATGCAACAAAAAAAGTGATTTTGCATGTTGATCTTGATGCATTTTATGCCTCAGTTGAGCAGCTGGATAATCCGCAGTATCGAGGAAAACCTGTTGTTGTTGGTGGACTTCCAACTGACAAAAGGAGCGTTGTTTCCACCTGTTCCTATGAGGCACGCGCGTTTGGGATTCATTCAGCAATGCCAATTTTCAAAGCGTATAAGCTTTGTCCGCATGCAATTTATTTGCGTGGACGGATGGAGCGTTATCTTGAGAAGTCTCATGAAATTATGAAGATCTTTTACAATTTTTCTCCTGACGTGCAACAAATGTCCATTGATGAGGCTTTTATTGATATTAGTGGTACAGAAAAATTGTTTGGCAGTCCAGAAAAAATTGTTGAGCGTTTAAAAAATGAAGTTAAAGAGAAGACAGGCTTAACAATTTCAGTTGGTCTTGCTTCTAATAAATACATTGCAAAAATTGCATCAGGTATATCAAAGCCCAATGGATTTTATTCGGTTCCAGAAGGAAGCGAGCAGGATTTTATGCATTCTCTACCGCTAAAGAAAATTTGGGGAGCTGGTGAAAAAACAGTTAAACGACTGCAAGGAGCAGGGCTTTTTACTGTTTGCGATGTTTATTCTTGTTCATTGCATGTATTAAAGAAGATTTTGGGTGAAGCTGGTGGCGATTTTATTTATCGGGCAGTACGGGGACTTGAGGCAGAAAATTTTTCTCGTCCTGCAAAAAATCAATCAATTAGTAGCGAACAAACGTACGCACAAGATTTACATGATTCGTATATTATTGAAAGTGCCTTGATGCAGTTATCAACGGAGGTTATGTTTCGGCTTTTACGCGAAAATTTTATTACAAAAACCGTGCAGATTAAAATCCGTTACAGTGATTTTACTAGCGTTACTATGCAAGAAACTTTTTCTCGTCCCATTTTCACTTGCGATGATTTTTTTAAGCATATTAAAAATCTTTTTTACAAAAAATGGAATAAAAATAGCATTCGCCTTCTTGGTGTGACAGCTCAGCATGTGCAAAGTGATACAAGTTTTGTTGAAACAGAGCTTTTTGATTTTGAGAACGAAAAGATTAAAAAGCTTGAAAAAACAGTTTTAGAATTACAACAAAAAAATCCCAGCCTTACTTTAAAAAAAGCCCGACTCTTAAAAAAAATTACAACACATAAGCATATCTATAGCATTTTGATTTTTTTTTCAATTTTTTTTCACAGCCTTTTTAGCCAAGAAGTTGAGAAAATCGTTTTGCCACCGTTGATGACGCTTCCCAGTGAGGCACCGTCGACAATTTTCCAGTATTCAAAAAATAGTACTGAGGTTGAGTTTTTTGCTAGTGGATTTTGGGATGCAGAGCTTTCATACTCCGCTAGCGTTTTTTTTGATGAAGATGGCAAGGCAAGCTTTGAATCGGGCATTCCGATTTTTATGCAAAAAGCAGATTTTATGCTTTCAATTTTGCTCAATAAAACGTGGTATTTTGAAACTGCAATTGCCGATGATTTTGATAAAAGTGCCCTTGCTGCAGGTTTTTTGGGCGATGGTGTTATTAGGCATATTCGACTGGGAAATAATGGAATTTTTTTCCCCGAATACTATTCAAATTCTCGCTATGTGAGCCAAAATACGCAGGAAAACTCGTATGACAATATTTCTCCAGGAATTTTGGGTCAATTGGGTGGCGAGAAGTGGAATGCCGATTTTATGCTTCGGTATGATAATGCCCATTCGCAAGAAAAAAACTTTTTAGGCACAAATGAAATTAGCTCAAATAATATTTTTCCTCATCGCTTTGAAAATGGCAAGCGATTTACTTTGCCAAGCAAGGATTTATTTAATTCCGTTAAAGCTATTTTTGTTCAGGTTAGTGACAATGAAAAAGTTGACAATCCTTTTTTTGATAGCTCTGGCAGAAAATATAAACAATTGACCTCAAGTGAGTTTTTGATTCTCCCTATGCAGGAACAAATTATTTTTAGTAAAAATTATACAGGAAAAATCCTCATTAGTTTTTTTGCGGCAAAGTCAATTATTGAAACGGAGCTTGGCTCTTTTCGCACAAATGCTGTTGATGGCTCGGGTTTTTTAGGTGAGACGGAGGAACTTTTTGGCAGCGATTTGCCTGTTAATCAGCGTCCTTTTTTGCGCGATTATACTCATCCTACCGCAGGAGATTTTTTTGCTCGCCTTAATCAAATAAGTGATGATTTTCTTTTGCTACAAGATCCGCCTTATTTTTCACCCTTTGCCGTTGCCTCAAAGTATAAATCCTCCTCCACAAAGCTTGAGGCTTCGTATGTGATTTATAATACAAGTGGTGCTGTGGTAAAGAATTATCGATCGCAAATTTTAACGGATGATTCGGTTTTTATACAGGAAGATCAAACTCGCCGCTATCCTTTGATTGAAATTTATGCTGAGGAAGCACAAAACTCAGGCTACCTTTTGCCCTTGCATCGTTTTCCTTTTGCACGCGAGTTTCCTCTTATTTATTTGCAAAATAAAACACCGAGCGACTGCGATATTGTTATTCAAGTTGATACGTATTCAGAAGAAAGCCGCATGGAGATTAGTCAAAATGCTGTGCCAGGGAGTATTCGTGTGTATCGCAATGGCGTTTTGGATGGAGGTTTTGATTATAATCAAGTTGATGGAACTATTCGCTTGCATTCAAGCGTTTCTCCTTTTGATAAAATTCGCGTTACATGGCTTGAAAACTCAACGCAATACGAAAATGGAACGCTCTCTCTTGCTGCGGGCTACAAAATGGATATTACTGATACGCTGGCATTTGATACCTCTGTGCATGGCCAGTGGAATTTTTCACAAAAAAAATATAATAGCTCGGGGAATGTAACTCCTGCTTCTAGCAATATTTATGCGGGAATAAAATGGAGTGATTACGGCTTTAACATTGAAAATATTGTGCAAGGCGGCATTGAAATTGAAAATACGACAGGCGTGTATCGGATTTTTGAGATTAATGATGAAAATATTCGAACTAATTATTTGAATTCAAAGTCTGATGTCATTGTTTCACAAGATCTTATTCCATCCTTAAATGTGGATTTTGCACCATCCCTTTTTGATACGCACCGAGGCTCTCTTAATCATGATTCTATTCAAGATTCTGGAATTACAGGGCATGCGGTTTTGTTTGACTGGGATATGAATAGTGTTTCTGAAAATGTTTCAGCTTCAAATCCTGCATGGACGGCACTTAATATTGTGCTTAGTTCAAATGCTTCCGATTTACAATCAGCCCAACGCTTTGATTTTGCCTTCAAGGTTGGGGATGGTTTTTTAGCAAATGATTTTGAAATTTATTTACAGCTTGGCGTTGATGCTGATGAGGATGTTACGTATGAAAATACAACGGCAATCCCCACTTGGAAGATAGAAAATTTTAATCGCTCAGAGACGGGGTGGCAAACACTGAGCATAGAATTTACTGATGCTCATAGAAATCGTTTTATTTCAAATTCGGATATGCGAATTATTGTTACGCAAAGCTCAAAGGGAAAGGGTGTGTTTTTTATCGGGCCGTATGAAATTACGGGTACTTCGTACAATGTTCAAGCGGATGCTGGTACAAAAACTTTTATTGAAAATCGTCGAAAAATGGCTGATACCCCACACTTGAGCTTGCCAAATTTTGTTGATGATGATTATATTACAACTCTTTCAGCTTCATGGCAGGCAGTTTCTGCGAGTGACATTCTTTTTTCACGTTTTATTCCAGAGATTCCTTTAAAATCGTATACAAATTTGCATTTTTTTATGCACATTCCAGCAAGAGTGAATGATTTTAATGTTGATCAGCTTGTTGACCATGATTTTACCTTGATTATGCGCCGTCAAACTGAGTATGGAACAGAGACGGCACTACAGTTTACTATTCCAGAAAATATTTTGGAGAATATGCTTTCAAAAAATGCATGGGTTCCCGTTATTATTAATCTTTCTGAAAAATCAATAAGTATTGGCGGGTCAAAACTTTCTGCAATTGAATCGAACTTGTATGTTGATAAAGAGCTTTCTCCCACTGAGGTTATTTTTAAAATCTCTCCGCTTGATAGCACAAATATTGGAAAAATCTATTTTTCAGAGTTTTATTTGGAAGAAAATCATCCACTTTTTAGCGTTTCAAATTCTCTTTCTGTTGGCTGGAAAAAAAATGGCAGTGTTTTGAAAGCTGGTAAATTTAATATTGTATCCTCGCCGTCAATTTTTCTTAAGGGAACGGGCAAAGGCACCTTTCATGATAATACGACAAAATTTGCACTAGCAGGCGAGGGGAATGCGAGCGTAATACTTACGGGCATAAAACTTGCAGGGAATATTTATCGAGCAGAGGGTGAGGAAAATATTATTACAAGTGCAGGCCACTCAATTAGTACCGCACCAAAGGGATTTGAGCTTGGAGAGATTTTTCATTTTAGCGACAACGGCAATACGGCTCACAAGAAAGAAAGTTTTCGCCTTTATATTCCAGGCTTAAAAAATCCTATTTCAACAGCGGCATCTTTTTACGCAGAAAAAAATGGCTTTGTTGAAAAGCAACAATTTAAAAATGATGTAACAATTGGCATTCCGTTTAAGCAAAATATTTTTACGGTGCAAGGCTCTCTTGAGGCGTCACAGCAAATACGCTCGAATAATCTTTTTACCACTGCGGACTCAAGTGATTACGCTTCTTCGTGGATGGATTTATCTAATTTGCAGTTTTCACAGGGGGAAAGTAGTGCCGTTCAGCGGACTACAAAGGCTCAAATTAAACAAACGCTTGCAATTCCCAGTATTAATTTTGCACCGTCATTTTCTGTTGTTGCCCATACCGTATATCAAATTTCAAATGTAACAATGCATACCGACCGAACTCAATTTATTTTAGCAATGCCTTTTTCCGTAAAACGCAATACGTTTTCGTTTGTGTGGACAAAGGAAGCTGGAGCTGAGAAACGTCTTTCTTCACAGGGAGGAAATTATCAAACTGATGCAGAAAAATACTTTTCCTCAGCTGCTCACCAGCCATGGATTGTCAGTGCTCCCATTTTTTATGATTTTTTTTATCCGCAGTTAAGCTCTGTTATACAAGATGGACTTTTGCAAAATGAAAATTTATCTGCCTCAAAACTTTTTTATAGTTCGCAATATGCTTTCACCTGGGATCGTATTTTGTCTAGCTTGTGGTATGACTTGGTTGTGCCAAATCGCACGAGCATCAATTTTTCTCGAAACATTAATGCATCTCACGTCTCGGTTACTGATATTTACAAGGCTGAAATCTCGGCATATTTTACAAGCTTTAATCTTTTTGGATTGTTTAGCCCGTATCAGCTTTTTAAATGGCTAGAGCAAGATGAGGTGCGTTCCTCTCACACAGTGAAACTACAATTTGAAGAGGGTGATGCACGGCCAAAAAACTGGAGCTATGCGGGTAATTTTGCACTTGTTTTGTATTTTCGTGATATAGACGATTATGTTTCTAACTCTTTTGGTTTTGAGATTTTTTCTAATAATACGCTTCGTGTTACTAATACTGTTTTGTGGTCACGAGATGCAAAAAAATCTTTTTTAACGGACTTTTTTGCCTTTCTTTTTCCAAAGGTTTCTATAGCGGGCTTAAAACTACGCCGTGAAAATAACTTGAAATATCTTATTCAAAAAAATAATGATATTTATCAAGAGGTTTTACTCAATCATATTTTTACCATTTATTTTAATCAAAATATTAACATGAAACTAACTGCAGAAGGCATCTTTTGGAATTATTACAAAAAATCATCAATGCTTACGACAAATTTTAGCATTGCAGGAAAAGTTAGCTACTAATTATTGCTTTTTTTAAGATAATCTTTTGTGAGTTTAAAAAGCGTGCCTGATAACAGGGTGATTCCAATGAGGTTTGGAATTGCCATAAGTCCATTAAAGGTATCTGAGAGATTCCAAACTAACTCGAGATTAGAAACGCATCCAATAATCGTTACAAAGACAAAAATTATCTTGTAAATGCCGTGGTACTTTACTCCAAAGAGATATTCGATGCCTCGCTCCCCATAGTATGACCAGCCTAAAAGCGTTGAGAAGGCAAACAGTGTTAAGGCGATAGCAACAAATCCGCCACCAAGGGTGCCTAGTGATTCGAATGCTGCCGAAGCAAGAGCTGCCCCCGATGCGACAGCGTGTACACTACCATCAGGATTAAGGGAGTAAACGCCGCTGGTTAAAATAAGTAAAGCAGTGATTGTGCAAACAACCATTGTATCAATAAATACTTCAAAAATTGCCCAAAGTCCTTGTTCGACAGGTTCTTCTACATTTGAGGCTGAGTGAACCATTGCAGAGCTTCCAAGCCCTGCTTCGTTTGAAAAAATACCGCGTGCAATTCCGTATCGCATTGCGGTTATCATCACATAGCCGCCTGTTCCACCTGCAACCGATCGAAAACTAAATGCGTTGCTAAAAATTAATCCAAAGGAAGACGGGATATTATGGGCGTTCAAGATAATGATTGCAAGTCCGCCTGCCATGTAAAACAGAGCCATAAACGGCACTATTCTTTCGGTAACAAATCCGACGCGTTTGATTCCGCCAAGAATTACAAGACCAATGCTCACTGAAACAAAAATCCCTGTTGCAAGGGGAGGAACGCTAAATGAGGCGTACAAAGCGGAGGCAATTGAGTTTGCCTGCGTCATATTTCCAATGCCAAAGG
>JBOFSR010000087.1:0-2803 GCA_051651645.1 Treponemataceae bacterium
GAGTTTGCTGTAACTTGCATATGAATCGTTACACAGAATACTGTCTAGAATAACCATTCTCATTAATAGCAGAGAGTAAAATATTTGTGGTTGTATTGTTTGTGATATAGATATAAAGCTTACCACCACGTTTTAGCAATCCAAAAATAGGAATTTTATCCGCAGTACCGCGACCTCTTTTCCCATACAAACTTTGCTTGTTATCGTGTTTCTGCAAAATAAGTTTCATCAATCTCTATTTCACCAGAAAATTTACTAGTCGCTTGCTGATATTGAAAAACTAATTCTTTCAGTCGGTGAAAATATGAAATAGTAATCTTAAATTTTACTCTGCATGATCGCCTGCACTTCGTGCTGTTGCACCCAATATAAAATATTCAATGCGTTTTTCTTTGCTATTTCTACTCTTTCGCATACCACAGCATTTTATTCATTTTTCTTTAAGTGGTATAGGGTCTAAAGTTTAGCCAATAAAGTGTTTTCCTTTTAACTGATTTTATAGCTTAATGCTTATTTCACCTGATGATAATATACGTTTTTCTCCCCTGTCATTTTCGACAACTAGATTTGCATCGTCAGTAATATTAATAGCGGTTGCAAAAAAACTTTCTTGCCCTTGTAAAACTTGAATACGCCGTCCTATCACTAAAGAGTTTTTTCGATATTCTTGAATTATCTCGGTTTTACAAGCCGTTGCGTGCAAGGTAAAAAGCTCATTAATAATTTGTGCAATTAAATGATTTCTGTCAATTTTTTGCAACAGAGATCCCGCACTGTCTTTAATTTCATGCGGAAAATCCTGTGTTGTCACATTTATCCCAATTCCAATAACTACTGCAGCGAGTTTTGTATTTTTCGAATTAAGAATGCCTTCGCATAAAATACCACAAATCTTTTTTTCACTCAAAAATAAATCATTTACCCACTTAATCTTTGCTTCAATGTTGTAATTTTTTTTTATTGCCCTACATGTTGCTACAGCGCAACTTACGGTACATATCCCCACATCAGAAAAAAAATCATCTTGCTCAAGGGGATAGAGAATACTCATATAAATTCCTGTTTGCGGAGGGGAGTAAAAAGATTTTCCATGCCTTCCTCGTCCTGCTGTTTGCTCTTCTGCAATAAAAAGACTAGTTTTTTTATTTTGCGTGCTTTCGTATGAGTTTTTTGCATAAGAATTTGTTGAATCGATTACAGGAAAATAAAAAATATTACTACAAAAAACAAATCGCAAATGCGGAGTAAGGTGAGAAAGAATGCTATCGACAGAAATCGTATCGTTCAAAGGCTTGGATTATTCAATCCAATTAACAGGAATTTCTTTACGTGCTACGACAGGCAATCGATCAGTCGCGTATCCTAAGGAAATGCAGCCGTATACTTCGTGATTCTCTGGTATTCCAAAGCTAGAAAGAATTGAACGCACTTCGGTGTCATTACACGTGTGGTTAATTTGATTAATCCAGCAGGATCCAAGGTTGAGTGACTCTGCTATTAAAAACATATTTTGCAAGGCACAGGCACAGTTTGCCGCAGCAAGAGAAGGATCTTTTGGTTGCGAAACAATTATGAGCGATGGTGCATTGTAATAAAATGAATAATCAGCAGGTTTTTCAAGTTTTGTTTTTATGTGGTTATTCATTTCTTGTAATATCTTGGTGTCTAAAATTACTGTAAATCGCCATGGTTGTGAATTATGAGCACTTGGTGCCCATGTGCCAGCTTCTACAATTGTTTCAATATCTTTTCGGCGAACTGTTCGAGAAAGGTAGCTACGACAACTACGGCGTTTTTTAATAGTATCAATAATCATATTCATAAAAACCTCCAAAAAGAAATACGGTAAGAATTTCGCTTAGAGTATCATAAAAAAGCCTTTTTTTCAATAGTTTTCTTCTGTATTGCCCAAAATACGAGTAAAATAAAATTAGTTTATAATGATTTTATAATCTTCAAATTCTTTTGCATAGCCAATAATTTTTGCACAAGGAATATTTTCTTCAAGTTCCTTGTGCAGCTTGAGAGCGTCTTTTTCGGCAACGGCAATTAATAATCCGCCTGAGGTTTGCGGATCAAAATAGATATCCTGAATGTGTTTTTCAATCTTGTCTGCGTTGACAAATTTTTCTGCAAAGGCTCTGTTGCGAGTCATCCCCCCTGGAGTGTAGCCTCCTTTAGAAAGCTCCTCAACTCCTGTGATCAGGGGAATGCTTTTGCTGTCAAAATGTACGGTGATATTTGAACTCTGTGCCATTTCAAGCGAATGCCCCATGAGTGAAAAGCCCGTAACATCAGTGCAGCTATGAATGCAATATTTTTTCATGATAGCACATGCTTTGTCATTCAGTTGGCACATTTGAGTTACCGCTTGCTGGTAAATTGCATCCTTTATAGAGATTTTTTCAGCCCTTGCTGCTGTTGTTATAATGCCAATGCCAAGCGGTTTGGTTAGAATCAGAACATCGCCTGTCTGAGCGGTGCAATTTTTATAAAACTTGTCTGGGTGAACAAAGCCCGTAACAGAAAGTCCGTATTTTGGCTCATCATCTTGAATTGTATGCCCTCCTGTGATAATTACACCTGCTTCAAAAGCCTTTTCATAACCACCACGAAGCACCTCACGAGTCGATTCGTCTGTCATTTTGCCGCTTACTCCCATGATATTAAGAGCAAGCTTTGGCTGTGCTCCCATTGCGTAAATATCGCTGATTGCATTTGTTGCGGCGATTAATCCGAATGTATAGGGATCATCAACAATCGGAGGAAAAAAATCAAGTGTTTGCACAATCGCAAGATCATC
>JBOFSR010000088.1:0-12855 GCA_051651645.1 Treponemataceae bacterium
AGACGCTTCAATTGCTTCAATAATTGATTGTGCAACTTTTTTTTGCTTAAAACCCTCTGCAATATTCTGAGCCAAAGTACTCGCAAATTCATTCCATTTTTCTTGGCTCACTTTTTTGACTAAGCCACTATCGGCAACAATTCTTACTTCTTTTTCAAGATAGGAAATAAAAATCAAAATTCCAGAATCTTCACGCGTTTGATATACGCCACTTTCAATAAAATGACGCAACGCTCGCGTATAGACAGCTTTTTTCATGACCAACGGCGGAATAATCAGCCTGTCAATACAAGGAATATTGGCAAGGTAAAAAAAGACTAGTATCACAGCCAAAGATGTCAAGCCAAAAAAAGCAGTAATATGCCAAACGCTAAAGCTCCACAATGTTGAGTCTAAAAAAATTGCAATGCGTTCTGTGTTTGGCACCATGACAACAAAGCTAATAATCCCAATAAAAAAAGCGAACAAAAGTTCATATAACACATAGTTATCACTTTCACTAATAAGGGCAACGGCAATTTCACCTGTTGTATTTTTTTCATGCTCAGCGACGGTGTTTTTAATACGATCAAAATCATCTTTTTGCAAGGCGATTTTTTTTAGAAAATGTTTATGTGTCATAAAATCCTTCTATAATAGAGAACATTAAAATGAAATTTGTGGTGCTTGATTTGCCCCGTCAGTTGCACTAAAATATTGTTTTTCACGAAAACCACTCATATTTGCAATAAACATATTAGGAAATTGCTTAATAAAAGTATTATACATTTGTGATGTATCGTTAAAGCGCTTTCGTTCAACAGAAATACGATTTTCTGTTCCTTCAAGTTGATCCTGCAATGCCAAAAAATTTTGATTTGCCTTTAAATCAGGATAGTTTTCGGTAATAGCCAAAAGTCTTTGTAAAGCACCGCCAAGTTCGCCCTGTGCTTGTTGAAAACGCTGAAAACTTTCAGGATTTTCTAAAACTTCATTTGAAATATTCATGACACCACCTGCACGAGAGCGAGCCTCAGCGATTCCACTAAAAACTTCACTTTCATGTGCGGCATAACCTTTGACTGTTTCGACAAGATTGGGAATTAAGTCAAATCGCCTTTGATACTGATTTTCAACCTGTGCCCACTGAGCCTTTACTTGCTCGTCAAGACCCACCATGGAATTATACGTGCCTGCAAAAAACTGATAAATCGAAAAAACGATACCGACAATCACCGCCACCGAAATTAACGCTATCTTACTTCCTTTACTCATTATGGTTCCTCTACTGATTAAAATTTTATTCTAAGTTTTACAAAAAATAAGACTGTAAATATACTCAATTTTTCGACTAAAGTCAAACTAGAACTTTAATGCAAGCGTTCCAGCAAAAAAAGAAATTTTGCTTTTGACGGAAAAATAATGACCACAAAACCGCTGATTTTTTTTAATCTCTCTTGACTAAAACTTATATAATACATTATGATTTGCAACACACAAAATGAATTCTATCAATCAATTATATGCACCAAACTTTTTTTTCCCACAAGTAAGCTTATTTAAAAACAAAAAATTATTTACTCAAATGCCATCACTTGCATTAGAGGAATTAGAAGTTTTTAAAGGGGAAGAAATAATCATTCAACAAAATGGAGTTTTTACAATAAATAAAAATTTAGATGTGCATATCCCCCCAAAAGATATAGATTTGAAAAATCTTATTGCTTCAATTTTATGATTTTAGCAAAAAAAACTATAAACACCCAAACAGTTTGCATGCTTGGAGCTTTATGTTTTTTATTTTCAGCAATTGAATTTATTATTCCAAAACCCTTGCCCTTTTTCCGCCTAGGCTTAGCAAATCTGCCATTATTAATAGGGCTAGAACTTTTGTGCCTGCCAGAGTTTTTTCTGCTAGTTTTAATTAAAATCATTGGTCAAAACCTGCTTTCAGGAACAATATTTTCATACGTTTTTTTACTTTCCGCGGGAGGAACCCTTGCATCAGCCATGGTAATGCTCTGCCTAATTGAGCTAAAAAAAAAGAAGCTCATTTCATTTATTGGAGTTAGCGTAATGGGAGCCTTTGTTTCAAACATGCTCCAAATTTTGCTAGCAACGCAATTTTTAGGGAGCTCTGCGTGGCTCATTGCACCCGTTTTTATTATACTAGGATTAGTCACTTCAATTTTTCTTGGATTATTTGCAAATATTTTTTCAAAGCATTCTGTATGGATAAAAAAATTACAAACAAAAACTGTATACCACCACAATATCGAAAAAAAAGACTCTATCACTGCAAAAAAATCATCGTTTATCCATTTTTTTGTTGGCCTTCCAATTTTGCTCGCCTTATTTTTTTCAAATAGCCTTTTAACAAAAGGCTCGCTTATGATTTTAATTATGGCACTAAACTATGCAAGCAAGAAAAAAATTAATCTTTTTTTTGCATTTTTGATGATTACGACAATCGCAATTTTTAATATTGTATCACCCGCTGGAAAAGTGCTTTTCTCAATAGGAAATTTTCCTGTAACAGAATTTGCTCTTACAACAGGATTAAAAAAAGCGTTTACTATTGAGGGCATGATTTTTTTATCAAAATGGATGATTCATCCGCAACTGACATTACCGACAAAGGTTGGCAAACTTATCTGCCAATCGTTTATTATTTTTGAGCAGCTTTTATCAGCATTTAACAAAAAAAAAGAAAAGATAGTGCTATCGCAACGCATAAAATCTTTTAACTTACAAAGCCTGATAAAAAAAATTGATAACATATTACTAGAGATAGAAAGAGACCAAGCAGAATTGTAGGTACATTTTAAGCTTTTATTTAAAATACTCTGGCACTAATTCAAAACAAGCGATGTTTTTTCTTCTATTGAAGGTTTAAGTTTTTCTTTTTTCAAACTAACAATTAACTCATCATTTTTACAGTCAACAATCACTTTATAGGGACAGTCATCCAAGCCTTCAAGCACTTTCTTTGATAAAGGATCTTCAATTTCACGCTGAATAAGCCGTCGCAGTGGTCTTGCACCAAAATGCGGATCGTAGCCCTTTTTAACCAAGTATTCCTTAGCAGAGGCTTTTACTTGCAACAAGAGATTTTGCTCTTTTAATCGCTGTGCAAACTCCTCAATTTGAATTTGCAAAACACCTTCTATCTCTTTATTACTCAAAGCATTAAAAACAACAATATCATCAATCCGATTAATAAGCTCAGGGTTCATAATGCGTTTTAACTCATTCAACGCATTTGATTTGATTTCATCATAGCCAATAATGCCCTCAGATGTTAGCGTAAAGCCAAGCCGATTTTCATTTGAAATTTGGCGAACGCCTGCATTACTTGTCATTATAATAACCGTATTGCGAAAATTAACGGTATGCCCAAAACTATCTCGAAGCTCGCCTTCTTCAAGCACTTGTAAAAGCAAATTAAAAACATCATTGTGCGCTTTTTCAATTTCATCAAGCAAAACGACTGAATACGGATTTTTTCGCACACGCTCTGTTAAAAGTCCGCCCTCTTCATAGCCAACATAGCCTGGAGGAGCACCAATTAAACGACTGGAATTGTGTTTTTCCATGTAATCACTCATATCAATGCGAATAAGAGCTTCCGTTGAGCCAAACAAAAACTTAGAAAGCGTTTTTGCAAGAAGCGTTTTTCCCACTCCAGTTGGCCCCAAAAAGATGAATGACCCCAGCGGACGATGGGCACTAGAAACACCTGAGCGAGAGCGCCGAATTGCCGAAGAAATTAGCCCAATTGCTTCATGCTGGCCAACAATTGATTTGTGCAGCTCCTGCTCCATTTGCAAGAGTTTTTTAGTCTCATTTTCATCAATATTTGTAAGAGGAATACCTGTAATCGTCGAGACAACGCTGTAAATATCCTGCTCATCAATTAATAATAGCGGATTACTGCCTTCACTATCAAAAGCTTTTTTCAAAGTAGCAGCTTCTTCTTGCAAGCGTTTCACCTCATCGCGAACTTTTGCGGCCTGCTCATAATCCTGCTCTGCCACAAGACGTGATTTTCGCTCACTCAACTGCGTAATTTTTTTTTCTAGTAAATACAAATCAGGGGAATCCGTGTTTGCCTTAATCTTTTTGATCGCACCAGATTCATCCAAAATATCAATCGCCTTATCGGGAAACATGCGATCGGTAATATATCGCTTTGCAAGTTTAACAACCAAATCAAGTGCCTCATCTTTGTAAACAACACCGTGGTAATTTTGATAGTGCCATTTTAAACCATGCAGGATTGAAATGGTTTCCTCCTCGCTGGGCTCTTTAACTTGCACAACCTGAAATCGTCGCTCTAAAGCCGCATCCCGCTCAAAATACTTGCGATATTCGGCGTTCGTTGTTGCTCCAATACACTGCAATTCGCCACGACTAAGTGCCGGCTTCAAAATATTGGAAGCATCCATAGAGCCTTCTGCTCCACCTGCCCCAATGAGTGTGTGTAGCTCATCAATAAATAAAATGATATTTTTTTTCTCGGTTATTTCTTTCATAATCCGCTTAATTCTATCTTCAAACTCGCCACGATATTTTGTTCCTGCAATAACTGACGCTAAATCAAGCGTTAAAACTCTCTTGTTATAAAGATTTTTAGGAACATTACCATTAATGATTTTTTGAGCAAGCCCCTCAACAATTGCCGTTTTTCCAACGCCAGGTTCACCTACCAATACGGGATTATTTTTTGTCCGCCGCGATAAAATTTGAATGACACGCATAATCTCTGCTTCTCTTCCCAAAACAGGATCAAGTTTGCCATGATTTGCAAAAATTGTTAAATCGCGAGTATATTCTTGTAAAAAAGAACGTGGCTGATGATGATTTTGCTTTTGTGCAGAATTTTTTTGCTTTTCATCGAGTTGATTTTTTTGTTCAATTTTAAATTCTTTTTTTTCATCGGGTTTGAGGGCAGAAGTTTGTTCATTATTTTGAATAAAAATAGTCGCACTTCGTAGCTCATCAAAAGAAACTTGTGCTTCTTTCAAAAACCTAAAGGCGATGCTATCTTGTTCGTGAAATGCTGAAAGGACAATGTGTTCTGTTCCTATATAATGCTGATGCAATGAGCTTGACTCAACGGCTGCAAGATCAATCAGCGTTTTTAATCGTCGTGAGGGCGGTAAGTCGCCAGCAAAGTGCGTATGAGAATCAAAAGAAAGACTTTTTTCAAGCTCAATTTGTAAAGAATACAAATCAAGATTAAGGTGTTTTAAAACAGAAAATCCCAATCCATCAGTGGATTTCAAAACAGCAAGCAAAACATGCTCAGGCAAAAGGGTATCATTTCCTCGACTTTTTGCCTCAGCTTGAACATACATAGTAAGCAACTTTTGTGCACGAACAGATAACTCTTTAAACATAGTAAAAATATATCATTTTTTTGCTGTACAAGCAACAGATTTTATTAATCTTATATTTAAAGAATACAGTCTATACTAAGGCACGCCCTTTTTAAGCTTCTGTTGTGCAAAACAAGCCTCTGTAAAGCCATCGTCAAAGCATTTTTTTCTATGCAAGAATAAAAACCTGTGATATAATAGGGTATACTTTTATAAGCGGGAGATAAAATATGAAAATTCTTATGGCGACAAGTGAAACAGTACCCTTTGCAAAGTCAGGTGGCCTTGCTGATGTTGTTACCGCTCTATCAAAAGAATTAAAAAAGCGTGGGCATGATGTTCGTATTGTGATGCCGCGCTATTATAAAATCAGTCGACAGGACTTGCAAAAACTGCCGGCTCCACTTGGTGTTCCTGTTGGTTTTGGCGAAATATGGAATGGCGTTTACGAGGGAGTCATTCCTGCCACCGACGTGCCAATTTACTTTTTAGACAACGAAGCTTTATATGGTAGAGAGGGGATTTATGGCGAAAGCGGGGGAAGCTATCCTGATAACGCTCTGCGATTCATAAACCTTTCACGGGGGATTTTTCAGCTTTGCAAAATGCTTGACTGGTATCCCGATATTATTCATACGCATGACTGGCCAACTTCAACGGCAGCAATGATATTAAACACATGGGAAAAAGACGGCTACTTTACAAAGACTGCCTCTGTTTTAACGATTCATAATTTGGGCTATCAAGGCTGGTTTCCAAAAGAAGACTTGCACCTTTTTCAACTGCAGTGGAGTGAGTTTTACTCATCGGGCTTAGAAAAAAATGATAGCCTTAACTTTCTTAAGTGTGGCATTATGAATAGTGATGCAATTACAACGGTCTCGCCAACCTATGCAAATGAAATACAAGGCATTTGCGGAGAGGGATTACAAGGCGAGCTTTCCATTCGAAAAAATGATTTGTACGGCATTCTTAATGGTATGGATTATGATGAGTGGAACCCCAAAACCGACCGCCTTATTCCGCATAACTTTAGTGCAAGCAAAATGGATGGTAAGAAAAAGATGAAAGCCCTCTTGCAAGAAAAGTTTAATCTGCCTATTGATCAGACGAAACCGCTTTTTGGAATCGTTTCGCGCTTTGCAGAGCAAAAGGGATTTGGAGCTTTATGTGGTCCATCTCACGGCTCTTTATACAATATCTGTAATGACATGAATATACAAGTAATCATTTTAGGAACGGGCGAAAAATGGTGCGAAAACGAGCTTACCTCTCTTGCCTCCCGATTAGATAATTTGCGTGTGTTTGTGGGCTTTAATAACGAGCTTGCCCACTGGATTGAAGCAGGCTGTGATTTCTTTTTAATGCCCTCTGCCTACGAGCCATGCGGGCTTAATCAAATGTACTCATTGGCGTATGGAACTTTACCCATTGTTCGTAATACGGGTGGGCTTGCTGATACGGTAGAAAACTATAACGAGGCAGACGGAAGTGGCACAGGATTTATCTTTGATGAGCTAACACCGCAGGCAATCTACAACGTTACCGGATGGGCAACATGGGCGTGGTATAATAAAAAAGAGCATATAAAGAAAATGCAAAAAGCTGCAATGAAGCAATGCTTTTCATGGGAAAAATCGTGCGAAGAATACGAAAACATCTACATTCAAGCCTTTGAAAAGCGTGCCGTGTTTAGAAAACTGCAATAGAAAGGGTTTGTAAGGGAGCAGGCTTGCCAAGTTTTTAGAAAAAAACAGGTTTTACTAAAGCCGTTAAAAAACAACAACGCTTGCATCAAGGCTTTTTAATTTATAATCACATTGATTTTCAATAAAATAGAATAAAATTTTACGCAGGTCATAAAGACTTTGCTCGGCAATCCGTATTTGCCGCACTTGCTTTGGTGGAAGCGTTTCTATTTGTTGTAAATAAAAAATCCCCTCAGCAGAAATTATAAAATCAACACAAAAAGATTTATCTAAAGTTTGCAGGCAATGAGGGCAAATAAATCCATTATTTCTAATTGTAAATCCGCACTTATCCATAGTATTTTTAGACCGAAGAAACTCAGAGCATAAAACACAATGAAAAACATCCGCATACTGCCCAAGAAAAAGACAATAACGCCATAAAAATCGTATAAGACCAAGCCGTGCATCATAGTCACTTGAAACATCCAATCCATCTAAAAAAGCATTTGCCAAAATATACGCTTTTTGTGCTTCATGCCCACCCGCATGAGTTTTTATTATAAGCTCACTGCAGAGCGTTGCAGCCCACGACTTAAAAAGATTTTCTCGTAACGTAGGGCGAAAAGAAAAAACATCAAAATCAGATATTTTAAGCGATTTGTTTTTATCAGCATAAAGCCAGATTTTCCCTGTATGACAAGGAGAAACAAGAGCTCGCAATTTACTTTTTGCACCACCATACAACACCACATCAATCATATGAGAGGGCGTTAAAATTGTTGCAATTCGATTATGTTCTTGAAACATTCGCACAGAAAGTATCAGAGCAAAATCAGTTGAGTGACGTGGCATGCTTTTACTATCCTATTTTATCAATAAAAAATCAAGCAACCGTAAAAAAAAGCGAAGTAAAATTAAAAATCAAATTTTGACTTGTAACTTCTTAAAAAAATATATATTATAGAAGTATATTTTAAATTCAAGCTATTTTGAATTTTTGTAGGAGCTTTTATGGGCAGTTTGTATGATGATTTAGGCATATCAAAAACAGCAAGTTCTCAAGAAATTAAAAAAGCGTACAGAGACGCAGCGTTCAAATATCATCCCGATCAAAATCAAGGCAATGCTGTTGCAGAAGAAAAATTTAAAAAAATTAGTGCCGCCTACTCCGTTTTAGGCGATGACTTAAAACGCAAGCAATACGATATGTTTGGTGATACAACAAATTCACCCTTTGGCAACTCACAAGGACAATCATATAACGGAAATTCAAATACAGGATATGATCCATTTGAAGAAATTTTTCGGCGAAATGCAAGACAGGGCAAAAAATATTCGTATACCTACTATGGCCCTTTTTCACACGATACACAAACTGAAAAGCCGTACTCAAAAAAAGACTTTTTCTTTTTATTAGTAAAAAGCCTTTTTTCAGTTGGAATCGCAATCTTTTTTTCACGATTTTTGTTTTCACTTTTGGGTTTGATGATCATCGTCCCTGTTTTTGTAAATGGTGTTTCAGGCTCAATTCGAGCCTTGCAAGGATTGTTTAACGTTCGCGGAAAATAATTCGTCCTTTAGACAAATCATACGGTGACAATGCAATCTTCACCTTGTCACCTGGAACAATCCGAATGTAATGTTTTCTCATTTTGCCTGAAAGATGGGCAAGTATTACATGCTTATTTTGTAACTCTACTCGAAACATAGTGTTTGGTAATGCTTCTTTTACAATTCCTTCAACTTCAATAGCTTCTTCTTTAGCCACGATAACTCCTATCTGATAAATAAAAATCACACTTTTTATGTAGAAAAATGCAAAAATATATAATATTATACAAAAAAAACAAGAAAATGTCATAAATATTAAAAAAAAGTTTGCTTTTTTTATCCAATGCATTTATACTTTATGCTATCATAATTTTATTTTTTATTGTACATATTGACATGAAGTCTTGCAAAATAAAGGAGTACTAAAAATGGATGCAGATTTTAATCAAAAAATGAAAGATTGCTTATTAACTTTGAAAAAAGATCTAATAGAGTCTTTGCTTGCAAATAATGATGATTTTCGACACATTGTTGAAGATGCTGAATCAAAAGACAGCGTTGATGTTGCCTCAGATGATATTGACAGAAAAATGCTTGAGGTAATTGGCTCAAAAGATATAAATCGCTTAAAACTTATTGACTCAGCTCTAACGCGAATAGAGCAAAAAAAATACGGGTGTTGTATGAAATGCGGCTCAAAAATCCCACAAGAGCGCCTTGAAGCAATCCCCTACGCTTTACTATGCATTGGCTGCAAAAGTGCCGACGAAAAACGCAATCGCTAATTTGTAAAGCAAAAATACCTTAAACAAATAATACTTTTTTATCTTGATAAAATCACGTAATTATGTCATATTAAATAAAATTTATTAAAGCAAGCAAAACTTGTGATTTGAAGGAGACATTATGATTTCAATGATTGTTGGACTTATAGTAATTGGGTTTACTGTTTTTGCAACACTACCTAGTGGATTAGGCTGGGGCGAGGAAATTATTTTATTCCTAAAAGGCTGTGCTCCTGTTTTTACAGCTTTCATTGGTATAATCGCAATTTTTATTGGAATTGCTGATATCAAAGACAGAAATGAAGCAAAAAAAGAAGAGAAAGCTGCTCAATCTCAAGAAGATAAATAGGTTCTCGTAAGTTTTTTTATGCAAATTATCCCCATTGCAAGCGGAAAAGGTGGCGTTGGAAAAAGCCTTTTAGCCGCAAATTTAGCAATCGCACTTGCAAAACTCGGAAAAAAAGTTACTCTTGTTGATTTAGATATTGGCGGATCAAATTTGCATATCGTGCTGGGGCAAAAGGTTGCACGCAAAGGGCTCGGAACATATCTAATAGGGAATTCAACCTTTGACCAAATTATTTTAGAAACGGATTATAAAAATCTTTCGTTCATTCCAGGGGATTCTGAAATTCCAGGGTTGACCGTTCTAAAAAGCACCATGAAAAATACACTTATTAGAAAGCTGCAAGGCCTCCGATGTGATTTTCTTATTTTAGATTTGGGAGCTGGCAGCCATGTCAATATTTTAGATTTTTTCTTGCTTTCACCACACGGAATTATTATTTGTGACTCGAGTGTTACGTCAACTTTGAATGCGTACCTTTTTTTGAAGAATGTTATTTTTCGATTAATGGCTAATTCCTTTCAAAGAGACAGTCATGCAAGCAATTATCTGGAAAAGTTAAAAACTGATGCAAATGCCATGCAAACCATATATATTCCTAAATTTATTGAGCAAATAGAAGAAATTGATCCTGTGAATGCAGAAATTTTCAAAAAGCGTCTTTTGCAATTTCGTCCACGTATTGTGATGAATATGATAGAAGATCCAAAGGATGCAGAAAAAGCTCAAAAAATTCGCCATTCTTGCAAGGAATATTTGTCGTTGCACCTCGAGCATTTAGGGGTCTTGTATCGTGACAACATGCAATCGGTAGCACTTGCATCTCGCCTTCCTATTATTATTTACAAGCCAAATTCGATTTTATCCCAAGCAATTTTTCGCATTGCAGAAAAAATTATAGAATCGCATTCTACAAAAAATCATTCATCGCAAGCCTTGTATGACCTAGAAATGCTTTCAGAAGAATCCTTTCACGGTGCCGAAGTACAGGCTGAGGTTGACTTTGAGTATCGAATGCACTACATTGAAGAACTTTTAGGCTCTGGAGCCTTAACTACTGGTGATTTGATTGAAATGATAAAAACAACGCAATATGAAATTACGCAATTAAAAAAAGAAAATATCTTATTAAAATCAAAAATCATAAAACAATCAAGCATAAAATAAAGTCCGTATAATTTTTTGTTATGCAATTAAGCTGTTTATTTGCAAGCTCCCCTGTTGAAGGTTTTGCTATAATCAAGTACAATATTCGTTCATGCCCGAATTAAATGCCCCATTAATAATCCAAAGTGATCGCACAATTTTGCTAGACGTTCATGCCCCACAAGCAGATGACTGCAGAAATAAACTCATTCCGTTTGCCGAGTTAGAACGATCGCCTGAACATTTACACACATATCGCCTCACGCCTCTTTCACTTTGGAATGCATCCAGTGCAGGGTTTTTACCACAAGATGTCGTTGCCGTGCTTGAATCCTATGCTCGCTATCCCATCCCACAGTCAGTTATCGCATGGATTGAGGAAACCGCAAGCCGTTTTGGCAAATTACGATTGGTGCTTCCCCAAAGCGAAGATCTTTTCTCTGATGAAACTGAAGGCGAATACTTATTTTTAGAAACAGCCTTTGCAGGCATTTACAAAGAAATAGAAGCAACAAAATCTATGCAAAAATATATCAATCCTCATCCAGCAAAGGGAGTTTGGCGATTTTCACTCAAATTAGTAGACAGAGGGAACGTTAAACAGCACTTGCTCTCACTCGGCTGGCCTGTAAAAGATGAGGTTCCCCTACGTGATGGAGAGCCTTTTGACATTGCCTTACGAGAAAAATGCCTCTCTGGAAAGCCATTTGCTATTCGTGATTACCAAAAAAATGCATCGCAAGCACTTTTGGGCGATGGCAAAGCAGGCAGTGGCTACGGAACAATTGTGTTGCCCTGTGGAGCGGGAAAAACTGTTGTTGGAATGTATGTGATGAGTCAGCTTAAAACAAACACGCTCATTGTTACAACAAATATTTCAGCTGTTCACCAATGGATTCAAGAATTAGTTGACAAAACAACCATTAATAAAGATGATATTGGCGAGTACACAGGCGAGTACAAGCAAATAAAACCTGTAACAGTTGCTACATATCAAGTACTTACATGGAGAGCTGACAAAGAAGGCACCTATCCGCATTTCAAAATTTTCTCTGAGCGAGCCTGGGGATTAATCATCTACGATGAGGTGCATTTACTGCCAGCTCCCGTTTTTCGTGTAACAGCAGAGCTACAAGCTATTCGCCGACTGGGTCTTACGGCAACGCTTGTTCGTGAAGATAGGCTTGAAGGCCATGTATTTAGTCTTGTTGGGCCAAAGCGATACGATGTTCCCTGGAAAGAACTTGAAGCAAAAGGCTGGATTGCTCATGCACAATGTATTGAGTTGCGTATTGATTTGCCAGAAAATCAAGAAATTGAATATGCAATTGCAGGGCTTCGAACAAAACATCGCATTGCAAGCGATAATCAAACAAAAATCGCAATTACAAAAAAACTCATTCAATTGTCACCCGAAGATCAGTGCATTGTCATAGGTCAATACATTGATCAACTAGAAAAAATTGCTGCCGAGCTCAAAACTCCCCTTATAACAGGAAAAACGCCTAATCTTGAGCGCGACCGTATTTACCAGCAGTTTAGAAATAAAGAAATTTCGGTGCTCGTTGTCTCAAAGGTAGCAAATTTTGCGATTGACTTGCCTGATGCGTCGATGGCAATTCAAATTTCTGGAACATTTGGCAGTCGCCAAGAAGAAGCTCAGCGACTAGGGCGAATTTTGCGACCAAAAGAGCGAACCTCACGATTTTTTACACTGATTACTCGAGGCACTGTTGAAGAGGAATTTGGAGCAAATAGGCAAAAATTCTTAGCCGAACAAGGCTATGATTATAAAATCATTCATTATGAAGATGAAGGCACATTAGAAAATTTATAAAATCGAGCATGAGTTTTTACGTATAAAACTTTGTTTTTGAAAAATAAAGGAGATATTAAATGGATCATGATAAAAAAAAGATTGAAAACATTGTCAAATGGCGAGAACAACTGTCTCTATTACCTGATCATCATTTTTT
>JBOFSR010000089.1:0-22728 GCA_051651645.1 Treponemataceae bacterium
AAACAATGTCCCAACTGGGGTCATCGATTTAGGCGGAAATATCTATGCCGTGGGAACAAAGAACGACGGCTCTTTATGGCGTATTGGCATAAGAGACCCAATAACAGAAGGCGGCACTCCCGTTGCTCGCATTGAAGCAATAAATCAATCGGTAGTTACTTCTGGTGCGTATGAAAGATTTTTTGAACAAGACGGAAAAAGATTTCACCATATTTTGGACACAAAAACAGGCTATCCTGCACAAAGCGACGTTGCCTCGTTTACTATCATCAATGAGTCATCACTAATTTCAGATGTCCTGTCAACAACGGCCTTCATTCTTGGAAAGTCCGCAGGACTTGCATTTTTAGAACAAGAAAATATTTTAGGACTGTGTATTACCAACGACAAAAAAATTTTTCCAACCAAAGGATTTTCTCAAAATTGGGATATTTTATCGGCAGAGTATTCTCCGTAATATTGAGACAAAAGGAGCACTTATGGCGGAAAAAAAGAATTGGACAATAGCCTTGTCCGTCGATGTTGAGGAAATTGATTCTCAGCACAAAAAATTGTTTGAAATTGCAAATAATTTATTAAATCTTGCTGAAGCTTCACAAGAAATTTTTTCAGCACACATTGAAAAAATTATACATAAGCTTAGCGATTACACCCAGCAACATTTTACACAAGAAGAAAGTTTTCTTGCACAGCACGAATATCCATCACTCGATTTTCACAAACAGCAGCATTCAGCCTTTATAAAGGAAGTGAAAAATTCAAAACGCTTAGAAATGCTTTTGGCCGATAAAACGCAAGCGATTGCACTGTATGATTTTCTCGTTTCTTGGCTTGAAAATCACATTGCACATGCAGATAAAGCGTGGTCTCGGTACATAAAACTTGTAAATTCTTAATCGCATAAAAATTGCAAAATATTATAGCCGATAGCGTAAATGTTTTGCAATTCCTGTAAATGATTTTATAAAAAGTGACTCGCCCTCACTGGTAAGAAGCACGCCTTCAAAGGTGCCGTATAGCAAATGAAAATTTCGATGGACAAAAAAAGCACTCAATTTGTGACTTGAAACTGAAAGCGGTGTAAACGTCAAGTCCACCATACTTTCCGTGTCTTGAATAACCCACGGTTTTGATATGCCTTGAAAACTTGTAATTCGCACAGGTGGTAACGGCCATGTTTTTCCATCAACAAATAAAGCATTGTCGTTATAAGTTAATTCATCGGAGGCAGAAAAACTTGTAGCAGAGAGCTTAAATGAAACTTGCTTGCCATTCACAAGACCTTCCCCAATTACCACCTTTATTTTTGTACGCAACGTTGTATACAAGCGATTTATCTCAAAAAAAGCGACTCCTTGCTGTGGTATACGAGCACCCTCAATATCAACAAAACCTGTAATTCCGCCTGTAGTTTGGAAAGAAGCAAAACAACGCCGAGTAACTAAGGCGGGAAGAACTGACATAAGAGAGCCAGTTTTTGCATCATGCAAATTAATTGAAAATGAAAGATTTATTTTGGGACGAACGGCTGTTTTTTCAAAATTGATTAAAACTAAAAGCTCTCCAAGTTCACGATTCCATTCAAGTCGAAAATACTGCTTAGAATTATGATTTGTGCAAACGCCTTTTTCAAGTGATAAGGGGATTAATCGCTTACGAGGGAAAAACATTTTTCTAAAAACGTATTTTTTTTGTGTTTGAGCGTTCCAAATGACTAAATCACTTAACGCAAAAAATTTTGCATCAAAAATATCTATGGTACCAAAATAATTTTCTGTGCTAAAAGCAAAAGAAGTACTTGCCGTGATGCGCAAATTAGTTAAAAAAAGAGGTAGCGGAATGCCCCCAAAAGGAGACTTTAGGCCTTTTATATCAAGCTTTGAAAAAGGCTCTTTAAAAGTGCCAAAAGCAGGCTGATGATACTTAATAATATTTTTTGGTGTAGATATAAATTTCCTTGTGTACAAAAAAAACCTCAAAAAAAATAATTTTACTTAATTTCAATTATCGGCAGGATATGCGTTTAATCGACAAAGTTTTTTTTGTTTCCATGTCAATTTCAGCAATAATGCCTTGAATGCAAGCCTCACCTTGTGCGTTTTCAAGTTTATACAAAACTTGCGTTAAATTTCTGCGGATCGAGCTTTCAATTACGCTACCTATAACAGATTTTTGCACGCCAGTGAGTCCTAAGTCCGTTATATATCCTGTGCCCTTGGGTAAAATTCTCTCATCACTTGTTTGAACATGCGTATGCGTTCCGCAAACAAGAGTTGCCCTACCATCCAAAAAGTAGGCAAGAGCTTCTTTTTCATCATTTGACTCAGCGTGAAAATCAATTACCAAAGCCGCATTTTTTTCGTTGGCCGTCAAGGCAGCATGATGGGCACACATAAAAGGACAATCAATTGCTGTCATGTGTTTTCTCCCTTGAATATTCAAAACCGCAATAGATCCTTTTGGCGTTTCAAAAAATTTAAATCCACTGCCGTGAACACCTTCTTCTGCACTTAAATCTTTTTGTACAAATTCATTAAAAACAGTTGCTCCCGCAGTCGAATAATTTTCTGGACGCAAAATCTCATCTTTAGCATCTAAATACGCATAAATCTCTTTTTTCTCAAAGGTGTGATTACCGCCAGTTAGGACATTTACTCCGCTAGCAAGAATTTTTTCAGCGTCAGATTCAAGCAATCCGTATCCACCAGAAGCGTTCTCAGCATTCGCGATAACAAAATCAACAGCGTGTTCCTTTATAATAGAAGAAAGATTTTCTTGTAAAGCAATTATTCCCGCCTCACCAAAAACATCCCCAATCAAACAAATTTTCAAAGTCATGTTTGGCGAGTATATCGTATTTGTAAAGCTTTGTCAAAAAGCCCTCGAGCGAGTTTTCACGTGGTTATCCTCTTGCTACTTTTGCTAATTATAAGTAAAATGAAAGGTATGAGTGTTGCAGATAAAATAATAACCTTTATTTTTGGTTCAAAGCATGACAGGGATGCAAAAAATATGATCCCGTTAGTCAAAAAGATAAATGAAAAAGAATCATGGGCAAAAAATCTTTCAAAGGATGATTTTCCCCGACAAACGGCAGTCCTAAAAGAACGATTTTCAAAAGGTGAAAGCCTAGAAAGCCTTATTCCAGAGGGCTTTGCTCTTGCGCGGGAAGCTGCAAATCGTGTGCTTGGAGAGCGAGCTTACGACGTTCAACTTATGGGATCGCTCGTTCTTAACAGCGGTAAGATTGTTGAAATGAAAACAGGTGAAGGAAAAACGCTCATGTGCGTTGCTGCCGCTTATTTAAATAGTTTAACAGGCAAAGGCGTGCATATTGTTACAGTCAATGATTACCTTGCCGAGCGTGATGCAAATTGGATGCGTCCTGTCTATGAATACTTAGGTCAAACTGTCGGCATTATTCTTTCAAGTATGGATAACTATGCTCGCAAAAATGCCTATAGTTGTGATATTACATACGCAACCAACAATGAACTTGGTTTTGATTTTCTTCGCGATAATATGGCTCGAACCCTTGAAGAAAAGGTGCAACGAGAATTTTCATTTTGTATTGTTGACGAGATTGACTCAATTTTAATTGACGAGGCACGAACGCCACTGATTATTTCTGGACAGGGCGAGGATGATACAGCAAAATTTTATGAAGTTGATAAATTAATTGGTGCATTAAAAGAGGTGGAAAAGAAAGCTGGCACAAATGATTATCCTGATGAAGTGCAAGGTGAAGAAATTAAAGGCGATTATAAAATTGATGAAAAAAATAAACGCATTTCATTTACCGATGAAGGAATGCTTCATATTGAGCAAATCCTACAAAGCAAAAATATGATTACAGGCAGCCTTTTTAATGAGGAAAACTTTGAATACATTCATTATTTTACTCAAGCAATACGTGCCCACGTACTTTATAGCCATGACGTCGACTATGTAGTACGAGATCGAGCAGTGCAAATAGTTGATGAGTTTACTGGGCGTATTTTGGAAGGCCGTCGTTACGGGGATGGTTTACACCAAGCGATTGAAGCAAAAGAGCATATAAAAATTGCCCAAAGAAATAGAACACTTGCAACAATTACATTTCAAAATTTTTTCAGAATGTATGATAAACTTTCAGGAATGACTGGAACAGCAGACACTGAAGCCATTGAATTTAATAAAATTTATAGCCTAGATGTTGTTGTTATTCCAACCAATAAGCCAGTTGCCCGTCTTGATGAGCATGATGAAGTTTACCTTAATGAACAAGACAAATGGAATGCAATTTGTATGGAAATTAAAGACTGCCACGCAAAGGGACAACCCGTTTTAGTTGGTACTGTTTCTATAGAAAAATCTGAACATTTATCAAAACAGCTTACACGCAATGGTATTCCCCATGAAGTATTAAATGCAAAAAATCACGAGCGCGAAGCACTGATTATTGCAGAAGCGGGTGCAAGAGGATCGGTAACGATTGCTACAAACATGGCAGGTCGGGGAACTGACATCAAACTCGGGGGAAATCCTGAATTTAGGGCAAGAAAAAAAGCTGGCACAAAGGCAACAGAGGAACAGTTGCAAGCGGCACTTGAAATTGAAAAAGAAAAATGGAAAATTGAATACGAGCAAGTAAAAGAAGCTGGCGGATTATATGTTATTGGTACAGAAAGACATGAAAGCCGTCGTATTGATAATCAGTTACGAGGACGTTCTGGGCGACAGGGGGATCCTGGGCGCAGCAAATTTTATCTTTCTATGGATGATGACTTAATGAGGCTGTTTGGTGGAGAGCGGATGAAAAGCATGATGAGCCGAATCGGTATGGAGCCAGGGGAGCCAATTTTTCATCCATGGCTTAACCGAGGAATTGAAAAAGCTCAAAGCAAGGTTGAGGCGAGAAACTTTGACATTCGTAAGCATTTGCTCGATTACGACACCGTCTTAAATGAGCAGCGGACTTTTATTTATGGACAACGCGATGCAATTTTAAGTGATGAAAAATTAAAAGAACGAATTTTGAACACGGCAGAAGAGACAATTGAAACATTTGCAACCGAGTATAAAAATGATTTTAGAAAAGATTCTGACCTTGCCTTTTCCGCCTTTGAAGACAAAATCAAAAAGGTATTTGGGCTCACCCTCGCTCTTGATGCAAAAAAATATGAATCAGCAAAGCAAGAAATCCTTGAAGAGGATACTATAAACGCCCTCAAAGAGGATCTTACACAAAAAGAATCTTTGATCGGTAGTGAAAACCTCAATATGTTTATTCGCTATCAATACATTCAAGACATTGATCGCAAGTGGCTTGATCACCTTGAGGCACTTGAAGGCTTACGCGAAGCAGTTTATTTGCGCTCTTATGGATCAAAAAACCCTCTAACTGAGTATAAAATTGATGGATTTAATATTTTTTACGCCATGATTGATAGCATAAAACTTGATATTGCAAGCCGTGTATTTAAAGTTAAAGTGCAACTCTCCCCAGAAGGGCAGTCAAAGCGTTCTATGCGACAAATTAGCATGAATGCACAACACAGCGACTTACAAAATTTTGGCAGTCATCAAATTCCTCCACCGAGAGGAAATCCCATCATGCAAAATAAAAATAAGCCAGAAAATGTAACCGTGGTTCGCCATGAACCAAAGGTTGGCAGAAATGATCCTTGTCCGTGTGGCTCAGGAAAAAAATACAAACAATGCCACGGACGATAAAGATTGAGACTATAGCCAAAAATTAAAACTGTGTACTATGTATAAGGAAAAAAATGAGATTTTTTGTTGCATTTATTCGCTTTGTAATTTATTTAACCTTCGAGAAAAAACGCCTGCGAGAAGTAAAGGCTCTTGAAAAAGCTGGCGAGATTGAAAAACGCAACGAGATGGTGCTTGACGTTGTACAAAATTGGGGGAGACACATTGTTTCCCTCAGTAGCAAAAAAACAACCGTTACAGTAGAAGGCGAAGAAAATATTATACAAGACCGATCGGTCGTTTTTGTAGCAAATCATCAAAGTTTTTTTGATATTGCCTGTATGCTCGGCTATATTCGCAAGCCGTTCGCATTTGTTGCAAAAAAAGAAGTCAAAAAAATTCCGCTTATTCCTGCATGGATGGAACTCATGCACTGCGTTTTTATCGATAGAAATAATCCACGCCAATCCTTGCAAGCAATGAGTCAAGCAATTGGAAATGTAAAAAACGGCTATTCTCTGGTAATTTTCCCTGAAGGAACGCGAACAAAGACTGGCGAAGTGCAAGAATTTAAGGCAGGAAGTTTTAAGCTGGCTCTAAAATCAAAGGCTCCAATCATTCCTGTAACGATTTTGGGAACACGTGCGATGCTTGAAGAAAAAGGATTACGTGCAGGAACGGTAACAATCAAATTACACAAACCCATTTTTACAGAAAATTTAACAAAAGAAGAAGTGGCTGCACTTCCAGAGCGTGTAAGAAAAATAATTGTAGATGGTATTGTGTAGCATGAGAATTGTTGTACTCGTTCTCAGTGCTTTTTTTCTCTTTTCATGCAATAAAACACAACCAGAGAATACTCATGAACCACAGAAAATCACCGTTGTTACAACACTTTTCCCCGTCTACGATTTTGTACAAAATATTGCCACTGAAAAAGTTACTACAATTTTACTTGGTAATACTGGCGGCCAAGTGCATTCTTTTGAGCCAAGCCCCAAAGACATAAAAGTCATAAAAAATGCCTCTATTCTCATTTACACTGGCGGTGAAAGTGATGCACGGTTCACCCATGCATTAAAGGCAAGCAAACAATCTAACACTCAAAAAATACTCAGGCTTTTTGATTTTCTTGATTTGCTGCCCATTGATGAAAGCTTTTTATCCACTGAAAAAGATATACACACGGCGGCGAATCATCCTGCAGATGAACATTTAGATGACTCGCAATATGACGAACATGTGCTGACATCCCTTGTAAATGCACAGAAAACGGTTATTACAATCGCTCAAATATTAGGGGAAGTAGACTCAGAAAATGAGATTTTTTATACAAAAAATGCACAAAGCTACGCAGAGCTTCTAGCTCTCTTTCACAGTGATTTTGAAAATCTTGTAAAAAACGCTCCGCGGAAGGTGATTGCCATTGCCGACAAATTCCCCTTACGCTATTTTGCCCATGATTACAACTTACAATACCATGCACTTTTTGATACCTGCTCAACACAAACAGAACCGAGTGCTTCGAAAATTACCAAGCTAATAAAAAAAATCAACAACGAAGCAATCCCTACCGTTTTTTATATGGAACTTACAAATAATTCACTTGCAAAAATGATTGCTCGCGAAACTGGGGCAAAAGTTAGCACACTGAATGCCTATCATACCGTTTCATCCAAGGAATTCGCCCAAGGCATTTCTTATCTTGATTTAGTAAAGCAAAATTATAATGCCTTAAAGGAAGCACTGTATTGAAGGCCTTAATCACGTGCAAAGATGTCAGTATTGGCTATGATAACACCGCTATTTTGCATGACGTAAACTTTTTTGTGCCTGAAAAAAGCTTTCTTTCAATTATTGGAGGGAATGGTGCAGGAAAAACAACACTGTTGCAAACACTCCTTCAGTTGAAGCCCGCTTTAGCAGGAACAATTTTTTTTGACAAAGATTGTAAAAAAACTGAGATTGGCTATGTCCCTCAAAAATTCATACATCAAAATAACTTTCCTGCAAGCGTTTGGGAGGTTATGCTTTCAGGCAGACTTAATCAGCATTTTTTTTCACCTTTTTTTTCAAAGGAAGATAAAACTATTGCCGAACAAAATTTAGAACGATTAAAGATTCATCCCCTGAAAAATAAAAGCTATCAAGAACTCTCTGTTGGGCAACAACAAAAAGTCCTTTTAGCAAGAGCTTTATGTGCAACAAAAAAACTTATTTTCCTCGATGAGCCTATTTCAAGCCTTGATCCTACCGCCAAAAATGAATTATATGAAATTATTCTTCAACTGAACAAAGAGCAAAATATTACAATCGTTATGATTTCGCATGATATTGAATCGGTACAAAAATATTCCACTCATATTTTGGAGATAAAAAATCACCGTGCTTTTTTTTCTGCAATCAACGATGAAACAAGGAATGAGGCATGATTTTTTCTGTGCTTGCACAAATGTTTGAGTTTTCTTTTTTAGTGAATGCCTTTATCGTAGGAGCGCTCATTTCACTGTGTGCAGCCTTGCTCGGCGTAAGTCTAGTTCTCAAGCGATTTGCCATGATAGGTGATGGCCTTTCTCACGTAGGCTTTGGCGTAATGGCCGTTGCAATGGCAGCAAATCTTGCCCCACTAATAATTTCAATTCCCTTGGTCATTCTTGCAGCCTTTTTTTTACTACAATTAAATGAAAGCAGCAAAATAAAAGGAGATTCGGCAATTGCGTTAATCTCCAGCACGTCTCTTGCACTTGGCATTATCGTGATGTCCCTTTCAGCAGGATCGAGCATTGATACGTGCAACTTTATGTTTGGAAGCATCTTATCCGTCACCAAAATAGAAAGCATTTTAAGCATCATACTTGCACTGATTATCCTTGCGTTGTATTTTTTATTTTACAACCATATTTTTTGTCTCACCTTTGATGAATCTTTTGCAAAAGCCTCGGGAATAAAAACTTCACTGTTCAATATGATTTTAGCAGCACTCACTGCAATCATGATTGTGCTGGGCATGAAAATGATGGGAACCTTACTCATCTCAAGCCTCATCGTTTTTCCGTGCCTAACCTCAACTCATGTATGCAAAACATTCAAATCCCTCGTCATTAGCTCTGGAGTAATTTCAGTTTTTTGCTTTATAACAGGGATGATTGTCTCATACCTTTTCGAAACACCAACAGGAGCAACAATTGTTTCGCTGAATGCTCTACTTTTTTTTATTTTCTATATAATTTCAATAATCAAAAAAAGCATTTTTAAGAAAGTCTTTTAATATGAATATTTTTTTAATTGCACTAATTTCTTTTTCTCCATTATTCGTAGCGATCGCCCTAAAAAAATATTTTGCAAACAGCATTCCTTTTATAAACATCGTAGTATCAGCCTTTTTTGGCTTTCTTGCATGTATCCCAATTATCGCACTTGCAAGTCTTTTTTCCCTGCCAGTAAAAACATCCTTTTTCTATAGTTTTACGGGAGTTTTATTTAAGTCATTTTTTATCAATGGATTAATTGAAGAATCATGCAAATTATTTTTCTTACTTTTTCTTTTCAAGGCAGAATATTCAAAAAAAAAATTTATCTACCTTGTTATTATTTTAGGACTTGCCTTAGGTGGATTTGAAACCCTCGTTTATGCAATAAAAAATGTAAACACGCTTTTTATACGAGTAGCAACTGCCGTTTTATTGCATGGAATCACCTGCGGTTTATCTGCTTGCTTCTATTACGCCCTAAAAACCAAGACCGACAAAAAAAGTTTTCATTTCTTTTTATTCGCCATCCTTACTCACGGATTTTATAATTTTTTTAACAGCTTAGGTACATTTTTTTTCTTTTTTGCCCTTGTCGCAATTTTCTTTGGACTAACTATACTGCTAAGAGAATACAAAACCCCTAGTAAATGATTGTGAACAAGTGTCTTTACACAAATCTAAAAAAATATTAAACTATGGGCATGTCAACAGCACTTTTAATTATTGACCCACAAAATGATTTTTGCTCACCAAATGGAAGCTTGTATGTTGCTGGTGCACAAGATGACTGCAAACGACTTTCCACCTTTATTGAAAATAATTGTGCCAAAATTGATGAAGTGTATGTCAGCTTAGATACGCATTATTTTTCTCACATCTTTTTTAAGAATTTTTGGAAAAACAAAAATAATGAGCAGCCAACTCCCTTTACCACGATTTCTTTCAATCAAATTGAAAATCAAGAATGGTTACCTGTGGACGAGTCTTTAACTGATTACGTAAAGGCGTACACAAAAAAACTCGCCCTTTCAAATCGATACACACTAACAATTTGGCCAGAGCACTGCATACACGGATCATGGGGGCATGCCGTTGAGCAGTCCGTTCAAAAGACACTTTTAGACTGCTTTGAAAAAAACAAATCAAATAAACTTGAGTACATCATCAAAGGTGTTAATCCAAAAACGGAGCATTATAGTACATTCCAAGCAGAAGTTGTTGACCCCAAAGATACTACAACGCAGCTAAATATACAGCTTCTCAATAAGTTAGACAGATATGATACAATTTATATTGCAGGACAAGCCTTATCGCACTGTGTTTTAAATACCATCATAGATATGAGCGAGTATATTTCGCCAGAAAAATTTATTTTACTCGATGACTGTTGCTCATGCATTGCAGGATATGAAAAATCAACGCAGGAAAAACTTGATTTTTTTACATCATACGGTATGAAAAAAGCTCGTTATACAACATCCCTTGAATGAAAAATAATCGTGAGCGATATAAAAAAAAATGTACACAAAAAACTCATTTTTTTTATGAACACCAGCTTGCTTCACATAATTACACGCCCGATATTGCAATTATCATTCCCGCATACAACGAATTTCCCACTTTTTTTGAGACTGTCGCAAGTCTTGAAAAAGCTGCTGCCTTAGTACAAAAAAAAATCCTACTCATTATTGTGATTAATAATACACGAGAATGCAAAGCCGCTGTAAAAGAAAATAATGCAGCCCTCTTACTCGCCTTAAAAAATTATCAATCTATTATACCAATCGAAGTGATTGATTGTACCTCAAACACAAAAGAACTACCTCCCAAAAATGGCGTAGGCCTTGCACGAAAAATCGGAATGGATTTTGCAATTGAGATAAACACTCCCCTTCTTGCCTGCATGGACGCAGATACACTCGTTGATGAAAATTATTTTCTGGCAATTTTTGACACCTTTTCACAGGAAATTACAAGCCTGCCCTCTTTTGGCACAACCGATTTCACCCATCAAATTGCACAAAACGCCACAGAACAACAAGCCATCACCATGTATGAAAATTACTTAAAAACCCACAGCAAGAAATTTCAAACTATTGGATATCCATATTTTCCTGTTGCATTGGGGCCGACAATTGTTTGCACTCAACGTGCGTACATTGAAGCTGGCGGAATGAATACCCGTAATGCAGGAGAGGATTTTTATTTTTTGCAAAAACTGATTAAAAACAATATTTTGTCAAAGAAAAATTTATTTTTTAGCATAAAAACCTGTGTTCATCCGTCTAGTCGTATTTCACAGAGAGTCCCATTTGGAACAGGTCAAGTTATAGCGGATTACAACAAAAATCAGTCTGAAAAAAAAATTACTAATCAGCATTATAAGCTTTTAGAAGATTTGATTAGTTTTTTTCAGCTAGCAGCAAAACTTAGCTATAAAAATGAAGACAAAATTTCGTTTGAAAAAGAATTCTCGAATTTGCACTTGGCCTTGCAGGAATTCTTGTCAAAGGAAAACTTTTTAGAAGTGAGAAAAAATCTGGTGAAAAATAATGCATCCTGCAAAAATTTATACAATGCTTTTTTGATTTGGTTTGACGGCTTAAAAGCCATCCAGTTTTTTCACTTTCTTGATAGCACGAATGCTCATTTTTTTGCCCAATAATGACTTGACATTTTTTTTGAATCTTGCTATATTTATTATCGTTCATTATGAGTAATTTATCTTGAATTACAAGCGAGAGTGGTGGAATTGGCAGACACGCTAGACTTAGGATCTAGTGCCTAGGCGTAAGGGTTCAAGTCCCTTCTCTCGCACTAATACGGATGATTACTACGAATTGATATGAAACTTGCGGGAATAGCTCAGTGGTAGAGCGCCACCTTGCCAAGGTGGATGTCGCGGGTCCGACTCCCGTTTCCCGCTCTAATAGAAGCGATTCGGAATAATCTGAGTCGCTTTTTTGTTTTGAATCTTATTTTTAGCAAAGATACAACTTTGCATTCCAATACAAAAGGATTTATCGTGAAAGTAAAAAAAGAATTTACACAGCAAGAAAACTCATCAGTAAAATTGACTGTTACTATTGCCAAAAAAGATGTTGCCGAGAACTATACAAAAATTGTTGCCGATCATGCAAAAAAAATTCAAATTCCAGGTTTTCGCCGCGGAAAAGTTCCTGTAAGTATTTTAGAAAAAAAATATGGGGAAGAGCTAAAGGGTGAAGCTGCAGCTCACTTGATGGATGATGCAATTCGAGAGATTTTTGAAGACGAAAAAGTAGAGTTTAAGCCATTGCCATACTCTCAGCCAACACTGGTAGAGGATCCAAAACTTGATTTAGAAAAGGACTTAGTTTTTTCAGTCGTTTTTGACATAATGCCAACGGTTGAAGTGAAAGATATCGAAAAAGTTTCTATAAAAATCCCTGATGTTTCAGTAAGTGATGATGATTTGCAAGAGGAGCTAAAAGCAATTCAAGAGCGAAATGCAATGGTTATTGATAGAAAAGATAGCGACAAAGCAAAAAAAGATGACATTGTAACGGTTAATTACTGTGAACTTGATGATAAAGATAACGTTATTGCTGGCAGCGAACGTCAGGATTACGTTTTTACGATTGGTAGCAAGCAAAATATTTATGAGCTTGATGATGATATTATCGGAATGAAGAAAAATGAATCTATGGATATTACAAAAACTTTTGCCGATGACTTTGCGAACAAAGAGCTTGCTGGACAAACAAAAAAAGTTCGGGTAACGATAACGGCATTGAAAATGCGTGATTTGCCAGCTCTTGATGACGAGCTTGCTCAAGATGTGAATGAGAAATACAAAACGCTTGCTGATTTAAAAGACGACATTAAAAAGAATTTGCAAAATTCTGCTGAGCATAAAATCGAAGAGCTTAAAGCCAATGCAATGCTTGAAAAACTTATTGAACTTAATGATTTTACGGTTCCTCAATCAATGGTTCAGGCACAACTTGAATCACGCTGGATTATGATGGCACGTCAATTTCAAACCAATACCGATCAGCTTGAAAAAATATTTGCATCCTCTGGCAAAAAAAAGGCTGATATTCTTGCTGAGTGGGAAGAAGAATCTATTAAAATGCTTAAAAGTCGGATTATTGTAGATAATCTTATTAAAGAACATAAAATCACTATTTCTGACAAGGACGTTGAGGCTGAAATTGCAAAAATTGCAGAAAATGCGAGCGTTTCTGTTGATGAAGTAAAAAAACATTATTCAAACGAGCAGGAATTATCGTATTTAAAAGACGATATGCAAGAAAAGAGTTTATACAAAATACTTTTTGAGAAGATCACCATTAAAAAAGGTGAGAAAAAATCTCTTAAAGAAATCTTCACACCAGCTTAATTCTCATTACTTTTTTTCTTTTGCCTTGCTTATACTATTTAAAAACGTTATTTTAAATGTGTAAGCAAGTTTTTTATGCTCACTTTATTAAAAATACATTTATTGAGGTTAAAATGAGTACTTTGGTTCCTTTCGTTATTGAGCAAACTGGAAACGGTGAGCGTTCGTATGATATTTTTTCGCGACTACTAAAAGATAGAATTATTTTTGTTGATGGAGAAATAAATGATGTTTCTGCAGATTTAGTTGTTGCTCAGATTTTATTTTTGGAGTCGCAAAATCCAGAAAAAGAAATCAGTATGTATATTAATTCCCCTGGAGGTTCTGTAACGGCAGGGCTTTCTATCTATGATACTATGCAGCATGTTCGCTGTGATGTGCAAACAATTTGCATGGGGCAGGCCGCTAGCATGGGGGCAATTCTTCTTGCAGGAGGGACTGCAGGAAAACGTTTTGCATTGCCTTCTTCTCGTGTGATGATTCATCAGCCATGGGGCGGAGTGCAAGGTCAGGCAACGGATATTGCAATTCAAGCACGAGAAATTATTCGCTTAAAAAGATTGACGGTACAATACTTTGCTTCGCATACAGGTAAGTCTGAAGAAGAGGTTGCAAAAGACATGGAAAGAGATTTTTTTATGTCAGCACAAGAAGCAAAAGAATATGGAATCATCGATATGATTATGGAAAAACGGAAGGCAAAAGAGGTGGGCGAAGATGGCAAAAAGTAAGTTGCAGATTTGTTCCTTTTGTGGAAAAGAGCCAGATCAACACCGTAAGCTTGTACAAGGGCCTGATCATATTTTTATTTGTAATAAGTGTATTGATGTTTGTAAAAAAATTCTCAATGATGAAGATAAGGCTCTTTTAGAGCCAATTGAAATAATTGATGTTCCTGTGCCAAAGGATTTTAAAGAATTTCTTGACGAATATGTAATAAGTCAAGATTATGCAAAAAAAGTTTTAGCGGTTGCTGTTTATAATCATTATAAACGGATGACAAATCATATAAATGAAGAAAGCTCTGTTCAGATTGAAAAATCAAACGTGTTGCTCATTGGCCCAACAGGCTCTGGAAAAACTCTTTTGGCAAAAACGCTTGCTCAAAAATTAAAAGTTCCCTTTGCGATCGCAGATGCAACAACGCTTACTGAGGCGGGCTATGTTGGTGAAGATGTTGAAAATGTTCTTTTGAAGCTAATTAATGCGGCAGATGGAAATATTGCCGCGGCAGAGCGTGGAATTATTTTTATTGATGAAATTGATAAAATTTCTCGAAAATCAGAAAATGTTTCCATTACGCGCGATGTTTCAGGCGAGGGTGTTCAGCAAGCACTTTTGAAAATTATTGAGGGAACCAAGGCCAGCGTTCCTCCGCAAGGTGGGCGAAAGCATCCTAATCAAGAAATGCTAGAAATAGATACATCAAATATTTTGTTTGTTTGTGGTGGAGCCTTTGTCGGACTGGAAAAAATTATTGAGGCTCGCTTGGATAATCATACTATGGGCTTTGGAGCAAAAGTTCTCGCTATTTCTGATAAAGAAAAAGCGGAACTTATCAATAATTTAATTCCTGATGATTTAGTTAAATTTGGATTGATCCCTGAGTTAATTGGTCGCCTTCCAATTTCTGTTTCGTTGAATGAGTTGACGCGTGATGATTTGCGTCATATTTTAACTGAACCAAAAAATGCAATTATTAAGCAATTTCAAACTTCTTTTGCCATTGATAATGTTAATTTGAAATTTACTGACGATGCAATTGATGAAATTGCGGCCTTGGCAATCAAAGAAAAAACAGGGGCTCGCGGATTGCGTTCAATTGTTGAAAAAATGCTTTTAGATCTTATGTATGAAGCTCCTTCTGTTAAAGGCAAAAAAGAAATTCTTATTACAAAAGACGTTGTATTAAAGAAAGAAAATGCAAAAATCGAAACATCGCAACGAAAAATATCTGCGTAATGAGTAGCGTGTGTGTGATTTTAATCGTACACACGCTAGCGTTTAAATTAAGGTGATTAATGACAAATCAAACTGCATTGCTTTCATGTAAAGAATATAACGCTCAGGATGTAGATGCCTGCATTGAATCGTTATTTAATTTGGTTCCGCCTCCCCATGTTGAAGGCAAAGTTGTTTTATTAAAGCCAAATATTTTACAGGGAAAGTCGCCTCATTTTGCAATTTGTACGCATCCCCTTGTTGTTGCAGGTGCGATCAAAGCTTTTTTTAAGCGTGGGGCAAAGCAGGTTCTGGTTGGTGAATCCCCCGCGACGGCAAATCCTCTGGCAGCTGCAAAGTCTTCAGAAATTTATGATGCGGTTGTGGAAAGCGGGGGGACGTGGATTAATTTTGAAAATCCGATTGACTTGCCGTGCCCTGAAGGCTCTGTGGTAAAAACCGTGCAGTTTGCAGACGCTTTTTCCAAGGCGGATGTTGTTGTGAGTGTTGCAAAGCTTAAAACGCATCAAATGCTTGCCTATACTGGAGCTATGAAAAATCTTTTTGGGCTTGTTGTTGGTTTGCAAAAAGCTCAAAGCCATTTTAGGTTTTCAAATACAAAAGATTTTGCAGCGTTTATGACGGATATAAATCTTGTGGCAAAGGCTGAATACGCCATTATGGATGGCATTGTCGCAATGGAAGGGCATGGGCCTGCAAGCGGGAATCCTGTCGCACTTGGATTGCTTGCGGCTTCTGATAATATTCTTGCACTGGATTGGCACTGTAGTTTTATAATTGGTTACAATCCATTGGATATTTTGAATTTGAAGGATGCTCTTGAGCGTGGAAATTGGGGAAAGTCCGATGATTTTACACTTGTTGGAGAAAAAATAGAGAAATTTATTCCCTCTAAGTTTAAGCTTGTTTCAAGTCCAAAAGGAGCTGCTTTTTTAAGTGATAAACATCCCAAGATTTTACATAAGATAGCAGGATTTGTTTTTACAAAAATTCCGACATTTATTGATAAAAAATGTGTGCGTTGTGCGGAGTGTGTAAAAATTTGTCCTGCAAAGGCACTTTTTTTGCAGGATGATAAAAAAAATCCGCCAAAACTTACAAAGTCAGCATGTATCCACTGTTATTGTTGTCATGAAGTTTGCCCTGTTGATGCAATTACATTGAAGCGAAGTTTGTAAGTCTCGTTTTTTCATAGGGGCTGTACCACTAAGTTAAAACAGTTCCTTTTTAGCTAAATTATTTGCATTTGGTTTTCAATTCCGTAATACGATACTTCTCTTTTGCAAAATTTTTACGGTGATTAATTCTCTCATGCTTAAATCCGCTTGCTATAACTTGCATATGAATCGCTATACACAATACTATCTGGAACAACCTTCTCCTTAATGACAGAGATCAAAGTATTTACAATTGTGTTGTTTACGATACAGATACAAACCTTGCTACCACGTTTTAGTAACCCGAAAACAGGAATTATATCCGCGACACCGCATCCTCTTTTTCCGTACAAACTTTGTTTGTTTTCGAGTTCCTTCAAAATAACTTTCATCAAGTTCTATTTCTCCTGAAAATTTAGTTGTCTCTTGTTGATATTGAAAAATTAATTCTCTCAATCGATGAAAATATGAAACAGCTCTCTTAAAATTTACTCTTGCAAGCTCGCCTGTATTTCGTGCTGTTGCACCTAATACAAAATACACAACGAGTTTTTCTTGCTTTTCTCTTTTCTGATTGACCTGTACTGATAGGGCTTGTATATTTTCCCGTTTCTTTGTTCTTAAACTTTACAGAAAAATAACTACGATTTGACCTCTTGAATACTGAAAATGGAGGCATTATTAAAATGCTCGGCGTTTTTCATCATTTTGCGTATGCAAAATAAACCCCTCAAAAATGGCTAGGTGTCATTTTGATTTTAATAAGTTGAAAACGCCCTTTTGTATGGGTAGTTTTATTTTTATAAAATATTATATACCAATGATTTACTTTACATTGAACCATGTAGGAGTCGAACCTACGACCCACAGATTAAGATTGTCGTAAGTAACTGATATACAGCAACTTATCAAAGTATAATAGAAGATATTAAAGCATTGCTAAATAATACCTTATTGCATATTGCAACGTATTACAGTCTATCATAGATTGTTTGGGAATACAAGTTTATCTTACAGTTTTGCGATTGCCATTTATACTAAAATTATTTTTCTGATGATAAAAATATACCAATTTATTAAATTTCTCTCGGTTCTCTCTCGGTTCAATTGCCGTTCATTTAATTTTTTCCTTGCTTCCTTCTTGCTTCAATGAGTTTTTTCTCTCTCTATGCCCCGTAAAATGACCTAGATTTGATTTTATTATCAAGTTCGGTAATTGTTATGCCTTTGCTTTTGAAAATGTACTAGTACCCTTATTTTCAAAAAGTTTATCAGTCATTCATTTTTTTTATATTACCGTTCTGAACAAGCCAAAAAGAAGTTTTGTAATTGCAATACTATTATCATGATTTTCTTTTTATAAATGAAATACCCCCTAATTTGGGGGGTCAAGTTAAGTTATTATAGAACATCATCCTTTTTAAGGGATTTTTCTATCCTGCAATAATCTTGTATTCTACAGGATTGAGTATATCGGCAAATACTTCTATTTGAGCCTGTTGTAAAATTTGTTTATCCGATTGTGTTCTATGTCTTGAGTAGTGTTCTAGCATTGAATGGGTTTTATGTCCTGTTTGCTGTTGTAATAATTTATCGTTTAATCGGTCTTTCATGTAGGTAGTGAAAAAATGCCTCCACGCATGAAAAGTAATTTTTTTTGATTCCTCATCACTCATACCTATTTTAAGTAATCCATATCGCAAATATTTTACAAATACTTTTCTGTCAATCGGCTTCCCCTCGACAAGCCCGCAAAATATAAAGCCGTCCAGTTTTTCATTATGGGGATTTTCTTTTGCAAGGTTTATTAAATCCTGCATTATGTTTTTAAATGGTAATTCTACTATCCTGCTTTCAGTGTTTTTTGTTACTTTTAACCCGTCTACATCATTGTATGAATGCCTAATATAAAGGCAATCATTACCTAAATCTTGAACACGTAAAGCCAATATTTCCCCAACTCGTAATCCTGTAACCATTGATAATTTGTTTGCAAGTTCTGCATGTTTACTATCCCATCCAATCGAAAATAAAGCCTGTGCTAGTTCAGGGGTTAGTATTTGCCGTTCTGTTTTACTTCCTGCAAAATAAGTAATGCCATTGTATAAATCCCTATCAATCAATTCTCTTTGATATGCCCATTTCAAGGCAACCATTCCAGCCTTTATAATATGATTTTTTGCTGATGATGATAGATTTTTTTTCTGTCAGGTAGGTAATAAAGTTTTCGATATCAAGGCGGGTAAGGCTTCCTATTGCTTTATCTTTGAAAAACTTAACCCAATACAGGCGGGTGTACATGTGATTAGTTTTACAATATCGTTTATGGATACTATGTTGCTTTCGTAACTTTTCTTGCACCTATTGAGATTTTTCATAATCCCAAAAGTTTAATAAAAAACTATCAAGGGGTTTATCCTGTCTTGAGCCTGTAATGACTGCCGATTTAATTAATCCCCTACTTTGTAAGTCTTTTATAATGGCTTCAGTTTCAAGTATTGATATATCAGTTTTTCTGATATTCTCTATAAGGCTTTTATTTTCAAGGGATTGTAATTCATTCTTTTTATTTGGGATACCATGATAGTACTAAATATGCAGTATTTTGTCCCAAGCCGTTTGTATTGCTTTTTTTTCATCGGTTTGACCTGTACTGATAGGGCTTGTATATTTTCCCGTTTCTTTGTTCTTAAACTTTACAGAAAAATAACTACGATTTGACCTTTTGAATACTGAAAATGGCAAGGCGTTTTTCATTTTACCCCTCAAAAATGGCAAGTAAAAATGGCTAGGTGTCATTTCTAGGTGTCATTTTGATTTTAATAAGTTGAAAACGCCCTTTTGTATGGGTAGTTTTATTTTTATAAAATATTGTATAACAATGATTTATTTTACATTGAACCATGTAGGAGTCGAACCTACGACCCACAGATTAAGAGTCTGTTGCTCTACCAGCTGAGCTAATGGTCCTCGAATAAAGCTATTATAACAGATATTTAAATTTTGTCAAGACGTACGCAGTTTCTCAAAAGAATTTTAATTTATAGAAAAATCATTTTTCTTTGCTAAACGCTCTTTAATCTCCCGTATACTCAGATTTTTCTCTTTCGCAATTCTTGCAATATCATCATATTCAAACTTTTGCCGTACTGTATCAAATCCAGTCGCTTGTTTCACTCGCACCATGCCCCATTCAGTTTTCAAATCAACAGTTTTCCGTTCCAATGTTTTCCGCTTAACTGATAACTCTCGTATGCCAAGAGTCGTTGTATGCTTGAATAGTATGGAACTCAAAAAATCCTTTATATCACTATGACAAAGGCAACTAAGCATAACAGCAGGACGGTTTTTTTTCATATAAATAGGTGTAGTATACACATCAAGGGCTCCATTTTCTAAAAGAATTTCCGTTGCAAAACCAATTTCCTCACCAGTCATATCATCGAGGTTGCAGCTAAGCTCAAAAATCGTTTCATGATGATCACTTGTTTCCCCAAAAAAGGAGCGAACGCAATTGGCAGCCGCAAAATCTTTTGTTCCCATGCCATATCCCACTTTATCAACGCAGAGCGGCGGCATCGCACAAAAACCACTTGCAAAATGCTTCAAAAGAGCAGCCCCTGTTGGCGTACAAAGCTCACCTTGAATATCGGCACTGTAAATAGGAATGCCCTGCAAAATATGGGCAGTTGCGGGAGCAGGAACAGGCAAAACTCCATGAGCACATCGAACAGTGCCACTTCCAACATGAATAGGTGAACACAAAATTTTTTGAGGAGCAAGCTCATGCAGCAAAAGACAAACGCCTGCGATATCGGCAACCGCATCCATTGCCCCAACTTCATGAAAATGCACTTTATCCACAGGCATATTATGCGCCTTGCTTTCCGCTTGTGCAATGAGCGTATACACCGCAACAATATCAGTCTTTACAGCCGCAGGCAAATTCAAGTGCGATACAAGATGCTCAATAAAAGGTAAATCGGAGTTATGCGAATGGCTGTGTTCGTGAACATATTTATGATGCGAGTGATTGTGATGCGTATGCTGACCATCAGAGCTTTCTTCCTTCCCATCGATGATCACTCGAACATGAGTCCCTGTAATACCACATTTTGTTGCACGGTGTGCTTCTGTTTTTGTATGGGGAATCCCAGCATTATTAAGAGTAGTTAAAAACTCACTTGGATTTGGGTGGAGCTCCAACAACGATGCCATAAGCATATCGCCTGCAGCTCCCATTGTACATTCAAAATAAAGAGTCTTCATCCCAGCACTATATCACACGAATTTTCAAAAAGCAACTATCATTTTTCTATTCGCTCAACAAACGGGTAAAAAAATAATCTATCAATCAGGATTGTTTTTAACTGCGTGCTTTTTTATAAAAAAACTGCAAATGCATACCTTTATACACAAAGAGGTATTATTTAAAATCAATATTTACAGGATAGTTTTGTGTGGAAATTTTTTTTTGGAAAATCGTAACGCGAGAAATAAAACGACAAAACACGTCATATGATTGGTTGTCAAGAAAGACAAAAATCTCTAAGGGAACATTCTCGTCATGGAAGAGTCGTAATAATGTACCAACTGTTGACTCTGCTTTTAAAATTGCGCAAGCTTTGAATGTCTCCTTAGAGTATTTACTTACAGGTATAGACGACAGCTCTCTATCAGGCAATGAAAAATTGGCAGAAATTACAACGAAGATTGCTTGCTTTGATGAAATTGACTTGCAAGCGATAAAAAACCTTGTGGACACGCTATACTCACGATATCTAAAGTTATCGTCAATGGAAAAATTAGCAAATCAGTAAGATTATAAGCTCGTATTAATCCTATAAAGAGCTCCCTCTTGCTGTATCAAACCCTCTGCAATCAGACTTTCTCCAGCCCTTTGAAGTCGCTCTATGTCGATTTTCTCTTGCTCAGCAATGAAGGCAAAGTCAAGATATTTACTCGAAGCCTGCGTTAATTGGCGGATAATTGCTCCTCTCGCTTGTCGCAAAGAGCCTTCAAACTGGGATTGTTTTGCATAATGTCGACTTTTTCTATTCGGATTGGGAATCACTTTTTTTAATTTTGCACCATAATCCATCAACGCATAATACCAAATTCGAGGATTTTCGCTATAAACGGTTTGCTCAATTATGGGCATAAGCATCGCATCAGAGACAGCTTCCTTTGAAGCATTGAAGAAAAAAAAGAGATACACCGAACGAATATTCGTCTCAATGAAAACCTCTGGGCGATTAAAGGCAAATGTTAAAACAGCCTTTGCCGTGTAGGTACCAATTCCAGGTAACGAAAGAAGCGTTTTATAATCATCAGGCACGCAGGAATTATAATCTTTGTGTAAAGCCTTTGCACACTCTAGCAAAAATCGCCCACGCCGATTATAGCCTAAGCCACTCCACGCACACAAAACATCAGAAAGAGTTGCGTTCGCCAAGACTTCAATCGTTGGAAAAAGACTAAGCCACTGCTGATATTTTTGCACAACACGATCTGTTTGCGTTTGCTGGAGCATAATTTCAGAAACCAAAATTTCATATGGATCTGTTGTCTCTCGCCAAGCAAATTCGCGCGGATTTTGGTAATAAAAATCTAAAATTGTTTTTTGAAATTCAAGTATTTCAGGCTGCTTCATTTTTTTACAAATTGGCGTTTTTCAAGCTCAAGTAAAATCAAAGAAACAATCTCATCAACAGAAAATTTTGCTGTATCGATTATCATGTCGACAAAGTCATAATTTGTGTTATCAATGTTGTATAATTTTTTGTAACGCTGAGTATCCTCGCTATCACGCAAAAGCGTAAAATCATAGATTAATTGAAAGTCTCCACCTTCTCTCTCAAAGATTCGCTGAGTTCTCACCTGCGGACTTGCGTCAAGATAAATTTTTATATCGGCATCGTCGAGCATCCAAATTGCAAGCCTTGATCCCAAAACACAATAGTCCTCTTTCTTTGCAAGCTCAACTTGGTGCTTATCCACCGTTCGATCATAGATATCATTGTGGCGAGCATCTTCAATAATTTGCTCAAGCGTCATGTTATATTGCGATGTCAAATTACGAAACGTAAAATTAATCATCGAAATAGAAAGCACTTCCGATAGTTTTTTTGTAACGCTCGTATTGCCACAGCCGCTTTTTCCAGAAATTGCAATTCTCATTTTCTTGTTTGAAATACTATAACTCATATTATTCAATATTCCTGCTTTGCTCCCGAATATTTTCAAGTGCGTCTTTAGCAGTAATAACGTATGGGGCAAG
>JBOFSR010000090.1:0-11527 GCA_051651645.1 Treponemataceae bacterium
GCTGTTGATTTGATTGCAAGCTTTATAAACACATTTCAATATAATTCAGGTTTTTTTACAGAAAATAAACTTCCTAGAGGAATGCTTCTTATTGATGGAAACGCTAATCAAGAAACAGTTGAAATGATGGAGGATTACCTTTCTGATATAATGAGCGGAAACCCATCAAATCAATGGAGAGTTCCAATTATTCCTGCTGGAAGCGGTGGGTCAGGAGATAACGGTGCGTCTATAAAATGGGTTAATCTTAACGGTACAAATAGAGAGATGGAATTCCAGTCATGGTATGATTCTCTTATAAGTGGAATCATATCTCTTTTTGGATGTAGTGTAGATGAGCTTGGAATACAATCAGCAAAGTCTCAATCTATTATCAACAACGACAACCCAAACAAACAAATAGAATCGGCAAAAAGTATAATTTTAGGAAATACCTTATCTTTTTTACAACAGTATATAAATCAAATAATTGAAATAGCATTTCCTGGATATGAAATGGAGTTTGTAGGGTATGAAATACAAGATCCAAAGCAGCTGCTAGATATTACAAAAGATGAGCTTGGTTCATACAAAACATTAAACGAAGTAAGAGAGGAAAAAGGTCTTAGAAAAATTGATGGGGAATGGGCTGACAAATGTCCTGCAAACCCTCAATTTGTACAAATGTATCAAGCATCAAGCACAGAAGAAAATCAGGATTTTGGAATGGATGATTTTGACAATGAAGGTAGTGAAGGTAATGAATCTTGGGATAGTATAGATGCTAAAATAAATGAAGGCGATAACGGAGATGATAACGAAGGAAATGACGACCTAAATAAATCGCTTGTGTATACGGTGTAGAATGAAAAAGCAAATAATTATAAATGTAAAAGACATTACCGCTGGAAACAGAAAAGAAAAATTCAATAATGTTTCTAAATGTCTTTATGGGTTGCCTTTTGACAGGGTTGCTATTGATAACACAAAAAGATTAAAAAGCATAACAATTAAAATTAATGACTGCAGCAATGAAAAAATAGAAAAGGCGTTGAGAACGCTCGCTTTTTCTATCGATGTGCCATTCAAATCACCAAAAGGGGAAGTGTTCCTGTATAAATCACAAGAAGATTTAACCAACAAGTGGAGTTCTTTTTTTTCTGACGCTGTAAGGGATGTTTATAGTTATATTGTTGATTATTTTGAATTACCAGAGCTTAGAACAATGTCTAAATCTGTTTTGAAATATAAGGGTAAAATCTTATATTATCCAGACAGAGGAGAGCCTATAAAACAAAAAGAGTGGGATTCTTTTGTATCAAACCTAGAGAAGTTTATAAATGGAAAAACCGACAACGCAGGAAAAAAAATAATACTTAATGCAAATACACTTGGTGCTATACTCAATAGGATGTTAAAGTACAATACTTTTAATGATGTAAAAAATATAAAACTTGAAGAATTAAAATACCACAATAAAACTTTTGACTGGATAAGCGATTCATCTAAAAATATGAAATCTGTTTTTGGCGAAAGCTTGTCAAGAAATGATTATGCTAGGATTGAAATAGTACAACAGTCAACAGCACAAAAAATAACAAAGGTGTCTAACTCTATGAAGTCAGACATACAACAGATATTTATTGACGGTATTAGAGCGAAAAAAAGCAAGAGTCAGGTATCACAGGCTTTATTTGATAAAATGGTAGGATATAATAGAGACTACCAGCGTATAGCAGATACAGAAATTCAAAATGCTGTAAATACTGCCTTCGTAAGAGAGGAGGCGTATAAAGCAGGAGACAAAAAGATATATTTTCAACGAATAGAAATAGTTGATGATAATACATGTGCATTTTGCAAAAAAACAAATGGAAAAATTGTTGCTTGGAGTGATGTCCCATTGTCTACAGATAAAATAAAAGATCAATATACTGATGTAGCTATTTGGGATGGAAAAGAATGGTCAGGTAAAAAAAACGAGATAAGCATAGGTGTTTTTCATCCGTACTGCAGGGGTTCATGGGTAAGATGGGATAATGACGGATCAAAAAAAATAGACGCCCTTATTGCTGATATAGATAACAACGGAAAGCATTGGAATGCTTCTATAGCATTGGCTAAAAAAGAGTTTAATGATAAAGGCATAGAAAACCCCAACGATTCTACAAAGGGGTATACTGATAGAATACAAGAGATATATCAGAAAAAAATAGTAAATAAATCTTTAACTTATAGCGGATTCCCATTGCAAGGCAGAAAAGTCTTTGCAGGTCTTAATATAAGCATTGAGAATAAAAAAGGCTCAACAAGAAGGGGTGTAGACGAGAACGGAAAAAAATGGGCTACTAAAATGAATTATGACTATGGATATATAAGAGGATCTATAGGAGTTGATGGAGATCATGTTGATTGTTATCTTGGCGGAAACGAAAACGCCGAGTATGTTTACATTGTCCATCAGAACAACCCTTATACAGGAAAGTATGATGAAGATAAATGTATGATAGGGTTTGATTCTATTCAAGACGCAAAAGATGCTTTTTTATCTCAATATGATAATAAAGATTTTCTTGGGGATGTTTCTATTGTACCTATTAGTATTTTCAAAGAAAAGGTTGTTGAAAAAAAATATCACGGCAAAAAATTAAAGATAAGCTAGCAGGGGGTATTGGATGTATTTATATCATGGAACTATTAAAAAGTATGCTGACATTATAATAAAAGAGGGCTTTAAGGATTATACATATTTTACGCCTTTTTTAGATTCAGCTATTAATATGGGTGGCGAATATGTGTTTTCGATTTATGATAAAAATGTTACCGATGCAATGCTTGGTAATGGTGAATGGCAATTTCGTTTATCGGGAATAAAAAAAGATAAAATAGTTAGCTTAATTAGATATAAAGCTAAGTTATTATATTACGACACTGATTCTCACAGAAAATATTTTGAGGATGAAAATACTTGTAAGTTGTGTAACGGAAAAGGCGAGATTGGGCATATTGATGATGGTAGTTGGCTTTTGCCTCGTGGATCATCATTTCACAGCAGAAAAAAAGGCTTGGTGCTATGTCCCGAGTGTTCAAAGAAAAATAAATCTAGTGATTAATGACAGCTAATAGAATTGATATCTAGTAAAATTTATAAGGGGGCGTAAATGCTATCAAGATTAATAAAAAAACCATATACAGCGTGTAAAAATATAATAGAATCTTTAACACATAAAGAATACAACGCTGCAGATGTATTATCTAAAATAGAAAGCAACGAAAGAGCATTAAAAAAAACTACTATACGTATGCTTAAAAAATTAAAAATAAGGTCTGTAATAGAGCTATTGCACTTATGCAGAGATATTGGGAAAAAAGAAACAAAGGCTATTCGTGTCTATGAGTACATGGTTTTTAACTCTGGCACTAATAGAATATTCTATGTGTTATGTGAAGATATAGTCAAAGTTAAAGATAATGACAGATCTATTAGGATACTATGTTATTTGGACGAAATCGAAATATATTCATTTAATATTTATGCTTTTTCTAAAATAAACTTTTCTTTTTCCCCATATAATTCACATAGTACAAAATTATTAGAACTAGAGGCTGATCTTGAATTAATTAAAAATGAATTGTGTAAGGAAATGAGTGTTTATTATTAATAAATAAATAAATTAAGTTGGTTTTTTTTGGTGAAAAGCTATATTTTAGGGAGGCTTGAAAATATGAAATTTGTTATAAAATTAGGTAGTGGGTTAAGTAGAATTGAAAAAGCTATGTCGCACAAATACATTAAACGTATACCTAAAGCTAATGGGAAAGGGTGGAATTATATCTACAAAGAAACTTTCAAAAAGCCGATACAGGCATTAATAAGTATCTTTGGATTTACCGAAGGTAAGATTGATGCAGATTATAACAATCTTAAAATAAAAGAGAGTTATGGAGTTGATAAAAAATCTTACGCTGCACACGTGCTAGAGTTTTTTACAAATAAGGAAAAATGGAATAATTTATTTTCGCAAAAAGAAAAAAGAGATCTCTATAAAAAGCCTGTAAATAGTAACACTATTAAAGAGAAAATAGAGACACCTGAAGGGGAGTTGTCTTTTGATGAGCTTAAAGAAAAAAAAGACCCTATAAACAGATCCCTGATGCGTAAGGTATGGTCTATTTACAGTATGCAAGGAAAGCAAATAGAACAACAAGAAAAAGATGATATTTTAAATAAAAAACCTAAAGGGGGCGAATTAAATGAAAGAAATAGAATTAAAACTGAACATGATGGAGTTTCCAATAATAATGGAGACGTACTCAATGGAAAAGGCGAAGGAGATAGCAATACAAATGTGCTTGAAAGCCAATTGGGAGATAACGGAGGGTCATTTATACAGCTGCCTATTGAATCTGGAATCGAGCTTGGAGGAAGAGAGGCTTTTGACAGAGACACCGTCGGAAGATTAACAAAAGGCAAGGCAAAAAAGATAAGAGAGCAATGCAAGTTGTTATTAGAAGAAAAATCTAATGATGAGATGACTGAAAAAGATAAGGCTTTATTGCGTCAATATGAGGGTGCAGGAGGTCTTGGAGAAGGCGGTCAAAGCAATGCTGCGGTCTTAAGTGAATTTTATACGCCTAGAGATGTAATTGCTAAAATGTGGGAGCTTGTAGACAAGTACAATCCCAATCAGAATAAAAAAGTAATTGAGCCTTCTAGCGGCATTGGGCGTTTTGCAGAAAACAGGACAGAGGAATTTACACTATGTGAGCTTGACGAGACTTCAGCAAGAATTGCAGAAATATTACACCCTGATTCAGAAGTAAAACAAGGTGCTTTTCAAAACCTTTTTGTAAAAAATAATTCCGTGCAAAAAAAATATACTGGAGATAAATATGATGTCGCTATAGGAAACCCTCCTTATGGTGAATACGCTGGCTTGTATAAAGGCATGGGAGAGGGAAAAATACATACTAGATATGAGGAATATTTTATTGAAAGAACATTAGACACATTAAAAGACGGTGGAATTATGGCTTTTATAGTACCTAGTGGATTTTTGAGGGGTAAAAACTCTAAGGCAAAAGAAGAAATCGCCAAAAAAGGAAAACTGCTTGAAGCTTGGAGGCTGCCAAAAGGTACATTCTCATCAACTGACGTAGGAACCGATATTATAATTCTAAAAAAAGAAAGTGGGAGCATTGATGATTTTTTAGACAATAAATATTTCAAGGATAATGAATCAAAGGTTATCGGAAATGAATCAGACGGCGGAAACTGGGGTACTAAAATAATAAACTTGCCTGAAGGAAAAACAGTTGAGCAAGCTGTTCAAATGATAGATGTAAATGCTGTTAATTTTGATAATGAAATAAAAGAGATAGAAAAAAAAGTATCAGTGGTTGCTGAAAATGAAATAAAAAAGAGATTTACTGTTATTGGAAAATTAAAAGAAGGCTCAAAAATTGTTGAAAGCAACGGCAAGGCAGGAAAGATAACATATATAACAAAAGAGGGTCTTGTTGGTTTTGAAATTGAAGGCGGCGGAATGGGCAGGATAAGCATTGATAATTTTGATGTAGCTGATGATAAAAAAACTGCTGAAGAATTACATAAGATTAGAAGCGACGCAATGCTTGGCAATGATAACGCAAAAAAACTTTTCAAAAAAGAATTAGTTAAAAAGGTTGTCAATGGAGATGTTTTTACACAAAGTATCGGTAAAAATATGACAGCAGACGAGTTTAACAAAAAATATTCAAAAGAGTTTGATGAAAAAGATATAAAGTTTTGGAAGGTTACAGACTGGGAAGGAAAGGTTGAGGTAAACAGGCTTACAGATAAAGAGCGAGATGAATTAAAAAGCAATAAGTCGTTTGTACAAGATGAAAAAGGCAATTATGTAAATGTATGTAATTATGCAAGTGGCAACATATACGAAAAGCTGCATGATTTAGAATCAAATAAAAGCAAAATACAAGATGATGTTTATATCAAAAATAAAGCATTACTAGAATCTGTTATTCCTGAAAAAAAAGACGTAAACCAGTTTACGGTTTCGCCAATAGCTAACTTTGCAAAAACATTCAAAGATGAATACGGAAACAGCTTAACTGATCAATTTTTAGAATATTGTGGATTTTCTGGCGGCGGTTATGCTCAAAATTCTCCTATTTCAAAAAATGAACTTGATGACGGATTAAGCTTAAGGGATATTTGGGAGTATATTAATCAAATACCAGTGCGTGCAGAAAGGTCTCACGATAAAGAAGGTGCTGCAATGATGGCATCAAGAAAAAGAAAAAGCAGAAGGGATGTTGCAGAAAGGCTTTTTAATGATTGGATTAGGCAGCTTCCTGAAAGCAAGCAAAAATCAATAGAGGAAAGTTGGAATAAAAAATTCAATGCTTATGTAAACCCTGATTTTAGTAAAATACCTCTTTTTGTAGACGGAATGAATGAGTATAAAGGTAGCAAGAAATTTGACTTGACTACACAACAAATAAAAGGCGTTTCATGGCTTTGCAATAAAGGAAATGGAATATTAGCGTATGATGTAGGAGTTGGAAAGACTGTTACAGGTATTGTAGCAACGGTAAATCAGTTGCAAACAGGAAAGTCTAAGCGTCCTCTTGTATGTGTGCCTAAGGCTGTATATAAAAAGTGGATAAAAGAAATAAAACAACATTTCCCTGATATTAAAGTAAATGAACTGTATAACTTGAATGATAAAACATTGAGTACGTTTAAGGACGCAGAAGGTAAAATAAATATTCCTGAAAACGCAATAAATATATGTACTTATAACGCTCTTGATAAAATAACTTTTAATAGTGAAACATTAAGTGGAGATTTAACTGATGATATGTTAGATTCTCAATCTGTTCATGATTATGATGATAACGGAAATAAAATACCTGATAAAAGATCGGACAGGCAACGAGCTGCTGACAACGAAAAGCTAATGACACAATTAGGTATTGCAGCAGGTGCAAAAGAAGGATCTATTTTTTGGGAGGATTTGGGTATTGATTTAATAACAGTTGATGAGCTTCACAATTTCAAGAATATATTCAAGACACCTAGAAGCTTTGGGCGTTCAGTGAGATCTGTATCTGACTTTGATGAAAAAAAGGATCAGTTATCAAATGAGTACTCGGGTATTCAAGGAGCAGAATCTAAGCGTGGTTATAAAATGTTTGCAATATCACAGCTTATACAAAGAAAGACGGACGGAAGGGGATTTTTTGGATTAAGTGCAACGCCATTTAATAATTCTCCTCTTGAAATATACAATATACTTTCTTTGGTTGCAAGAAATAGATTAAAAGAGCTTGGTATTTATAACTTACAAGACTTCTTAAAAGAGTTTGCAGAAATGAAGCCTGATTGGAAGGTTACAGAGACTGGAGATGTAAAGAGCGAGCTTGTAATGAAAAACTTTAAGAACTTGAGTGCATTACAAAGACTTATAACAGAATACATAGACAAGGTTGATGGAGAGGAAGCAGGGGTTGTAAGACCTTTTAAAAGAATACATAAACCTGAACTTGATATGACGCCTTTACAAAAAGCAATATTCAATGCTGAAAGAGATAGAGTTGAAGGTAAATTCAAAACTGGTAATGATAAGCAAGAGGGTAATGCAGAAACATTAATAGCAATGAATAACATGAGGCTTGCGACATTATCGCCATCTTTGATTGATCCTAAGTTTTATGAGGATTATGAAGGTTATGAAGGGTGGAAAGTACCTAAGCCTGAAGACATTGTAAAAGAAAGCCCTAAGCTACAGTTTGTATGTGATACTTCAGCAGAACAATACAAATTAAGACCAACCGAAGGGCAAGTTATTTATATGCCTAGAGGAGTTAAGTCTTATAAGTATGTTAAGGATTATTTAGTTTCAAAAGGAATGCCTGTTGATTCAATTGCTTTTATGGCTGGTGCTGAAACGCCTGAAAAAAAACAGGAAATAATGAATGACTTTAACAACAAAGACGGAAAAATTAAAATAATCATTGGAAGCGAAACGATAAAAGAAGGCGTTTCTCTTAATGGAAATAGCACAACTCTTTATAACACAATGCTTGGGTGGAATCCAACAGAAACAATTCAAGTTGAAGGTCGTATTTGGAGGCAGGGTAATGAGCAGGGCGTAACACATATTGTTTATCCATTAATGAATGATTCTATCGATTCAATGATGTATCAAAAGTATGATGAAAAATCATCTAGGCTAAATGCCCTTTGGAGCTATAAATGAAATAGTCTTAACGTTGAGGACACAAACCCTGAAGAGCTTAAATTTGAATTAATAAAAGATCCGCAAAAAAGAGCAGATCTAAAAATATTAAAACAACAAGCGGAATTAAAAACTCAAAAAAGAATAACTAATTCATTGTTTGATAATATTTACAATTCAATTGGCGAAAGAAAAACAAGACTAGAGGCTTTGTCAAGAGCCGAAGCTTCATTAAAAGAGTTAGAACCTACTATTGATTTGGTAAAAAATGAAATAGAAAAGGAAACAAAATTATTAAAAGAGGCAAATAAGGCAAAAGATGATTCAAAAATAAACGAATTTGAAAGGTCGATTGAAGATCATAAATATAGAATAGACAGGACACGGTCGTATATTAGAATGAACAACAAGACGATAAAAGAGAGCAAGGAGAGGATTGATTCAATAGACGCTATGTGGAAAAAGAACGGAGTTGATAATCCTGATGATATCAATTCTAAGCTCGATCAACTATCAACACAAAGAGGTGAAATAGAGGACGAATTAAACCGAATAAAAGAAAAAAGAAGTGAGTATGTTGCAGAAGCAAAAAAACAAATTGAAGAACAACAAAAATCACAAAAACACTTTTCGGTAGAGGATAGAATAAACTATTACGTAAAAGAAATTGGAGGGGACTTAAAAAGCTTTGAAAAAGTTAAAACTGCAATCAAAATACTAAGGGATTCATCAAGCAGCGAAATAGATGTATTTATAGAAAAAATAAAAAAGGATGGATCTGTAAACATTGGGGATGATGTTTTTACTGAAAATGAAATAAAAGAACTTCAGTCATTCAAAAATAAAACAATGAAAAAATCATTATTCTTTATAAAAAAAGGAAGGCTTTTAGTTAAAATCAACTAGACGATAGCTTTACATTATATTTTTTTATAAAAAAGTTTTGTTGCAACAATAACTTACACCGTACAAAATATTCAAGACACTAAATATGACATCATTTAGTGTCTTTTTTTACATGCTTTAAGTTTAATTCTAATTGAATGTTTTTTTTATTACTAAAAATAATTAAAATATTTTTGAAAAAAGTATTGACAAAAATCAAATAGTGGTATATACTATTATTATAAGTTGCTTGCTAGTAATAAGCAATAAAAAAAACAAGGAGAATATTATGGAAAAATTTCAAAAATTGTTTGATGTTCTTGCGGAAGAACTTCGTAAAAACACAGGAACGACGACTGTTAAACACGGCAAAGTATGCCTTGTGTCTACGATTGTCCTTGATGATGTCAATGGAGGTATTGATTTTCTTTTATCTCTTGAACAAGAAATAAAAGAAAGCCTTGAATGGACGATTGCAGGAATTAAAGTTTTGCATATTGATGCAAAGCGTATATCTGTTGTAATAGATTCGGCAAAAGGCGAAAACGGTGAAAAAATAGCCGTTTATGTTTGGTATAAAGAATTCGACATGTTCGCATAGAGCCTGTCGGAAAAGATAATTTTTTGATTTAAAAAAGATTAAGGAATCAAAACCTTGATCTATCAACTAAGATAGCCCTTGAATGGGCAAGGAGATTGTTATGAAAGATTTGCAAGTAATTCAAACGCTGGCAAACAGCGTTTATCAAGGCAATAGCACATGGGCAAGACGTGCTATTGTAAAAAACGGAAGCCAACACTTTATTGGGTGGCAAATAGAGGACAAAGACGGAATTGTTGCCGTCGAGAAAGAGGGAGTCTGTCTTTCTTTAGAGGAGGCACAAGACCTACTATATATTATTTAACTATAAGGATGTAACATGAGAGGCGGTGCAAGAGCTGGTGCTGGTCGAAAAGAGATCAGCATTGAAGATAAATGTAAAAAGGTGCAATTCTCTTTGTATAAAGAAACTTTGGAAACAATTTTTTTTTATGCAAAAAAAGAGAATTGTAAAAAAAGCGTCATCTTAAGAAAGATGGTTGCTTTTTATGACGAAAAAAATAAACAAAACAAGGATGAAGTTATGAAAAATGAAGGTAGAGTAGTGGCAATCAGCCACCCACACAGAACAAATAGAAAAATAGCAACTTTTGTTTCTGTTGAAGATTTTTTTAACACAATGATTAGCGACGAAAAGATATTTTTTCAAAAATATGAAAGCATTGATCAGTTTATTGAATTCAATCAATTAAACGAACAAGGGTTTGACAGTGAAGAGGACATTGAAAATGCAATCAATTTTTATAAAAAAGAAATGAGCAGTTTTGGTGTTGACTGGGATTGTACAGGCGTATTTTACACGCTTCAAATCGGTGATAATGGAGCTGTTGAATATATTTCCGATAAAGAATTTAGCAAGTTTCATATAGCTTGCAAAATATTTAGTGATGACTTAAACAGCACGACAATAAAAATACAAGAAGCAGGTGAAAGCGATGAAGAATTTGCAAAAAGAGTATTTTTATCGCAAGGAAAGCACAATGCTTTTTGTGAGGAAACTATAGAAGAGGTGTTAATTTAAACATAAAATACCTATTGCTAGGTAAGGTATTATAGTTTATAATATTAATAGGTTTTGATGTAAAAACACAAGCCGATTACTACTAATTAATATTAGGAGTAGTCGGCTTTTTTATTTTTAAATTAGAGGTAAATAATGAGATTTTTTATTAAAAAGAGTATAGATACAGTTGTTAATATTTCTATCAATACATGGAAAGACAGGGTTAAAAAATATTTAGATAGTATAGAAAATAAAGAAGATTCTTTGAAAAAGTCTTTCGCTATAAGCATGGCTTTTATGGATATAAAAAAATCAGGATACCCTATAGGCTCTATACGAGAATGGAAGGGAGGCACAAAGTTTAAAAAAGTTGCCCCTAATAAATGGGTTCGTATTTATGAAAAAGAAACTAGAGGTGCAAAGCTTGCAATCGCAGTTCTAAAGAAAAAGGTAGATGCATGTAAAAGTGAAAGCGATATAATGCAGTTAATGCTTGAAAACTCAAGCAGGTTTATAGATAAAAACGGATATCCAATACCACTTGTTCAAAACCTTTCTGATTTTATAAGGCAAAAAGGAGACAAAATAACAAAAGAGCAGGTTAATTTTGCTGACAAAGGAAGAGGCGTAGAAAAAAAGAAAAAAGCAAAAAAGCCAGAATGGCTAAAAGGCAGATGGAATGGAAAAATATATGGAGGCGAGAAAAACGGATATTCTGTTTATGGCGGTGGAGAGAAATACAATTTAACAAAAGAAATGCACGATGAGCTTTTAGCTTATCTAGGCGATAAGCCAAAGACTGCACAGGACGAGAGG
>JBOFSR010000091.1:0-35259 GCA_051651645.1 Treponemataceae bacterium
CTTTATATATAATCTAAACCCTGAGTTAAATATTGCCCGCCGTGAAGACATTAGTTATGCAGTGTATGCAAATCCAAACAAAAAGAAAATAAAAAGATTTCATATCCCAAACAGTATTATGTTTAGTCATGGGGCATAAGCTATTTAGTCTTATGCGGAAAAAACGACTTAAAAAAGCCACTCAAAGTATTGCTATTAATTTCTTTTTTGTTCGAGTACTGAAGGATATCTTCATCCGTGCCTGCAACTAATAAAATCATATCTTCAGTAAATTTAAAGTTTTTATTTATCACCAATTTGAAATCTGGGTTTACACTGTCTCGATATGCAATCACGTTCAAGTTAAACTCTTCTCGCAACTTTGATTCAAAAAGAGTTTTGTTCAAAATATTTTCATTTATTTTTACTTCAGCAAGAGAAAGATTATCAGAAAGATGCATGTAATTAAAAATTACAGTAGAAACAAGAGTCGGAATCATTTTTTTTGCCGCTTCTTTATCTGGAAAAACTACACGAGTTGCCCCAATTGCACTAAGAATCTCTCCATGGTTTTCATTATCTGCACGTGCAATAATTTTTTTTATGCCTAATTTTTTAAGATTATTTGTTGTCAAAATTGACGCTTCTATATTGTCATCTAAATCAACAATAACAGCATCAATATCTTGTGGGATTGTTTTTTTCAACACAGCATCATTAATTGAATCTGTGATATATGCATCCTTAGCCAAAGATTTATAATTATCAATGGTTGTCTGACTTCTATCAATTATAATAACTTCAGCTTGAATGTTTTGTAGCTCCTCTAACATGCTGATACCAAAAGATCCGAGGCCAATAATTGCAACTTGTAGCATACATTTTCCTTTTTTGAGATAGCAGTAAATATAACGATTTTTAATCTTTTTGTATAGATCTTGGGAAAAAAAAGCTGGACGATTTACTCGCCCAGCTTTTCTATTAGTTTTCTATCTTACTTTTCATCTGTTGTAGCTGCTCTTTAACCAAGTTTAACTCATTTGTTATATTCTCTACAGCTATTTCTGCAGCAGTTTTTCTTTTTTTTGCCACAGGCTTTTTCTCACCGTCCTCCGTTTGGCTATTTGCCACAGGAGTTTTTTTAGGCTTTGGCTTAGCCACGAAAGTCGCTGTATTCCCATCAGCAGAAATACCAAAGACTTTAATTCCCTCATCAGGAAAAAGCTCTTTAATCCCCATAATAATCTTTTGGGCAAGAATAAACTGCTCTTCCTCGACATACGCGATGAGTAAAAAATTCGTTTCAGGCCACACGGTAGACTCTAACTTACGATTATTTTTCCCTCGTCCATACACAACAGGTAGCAGAGTGTATAAAAATCCGTCAACTTTTGTTTCAAGGCTATTAATGATATCTTCTTGAACCGATGCATTTGCAATTATTTCCATTCTAATCATACTTGAGCCTCCAATTGATTTGTTTTAATTTTTTTTACTCGTTTTTTATTCATCAATGAGTACACAACAGGAACGAACAACAAGGTGATAAAAGTACTAGAAATCAATCCGCCAACAACCGTCATTCCAATAGGAGCGATCATCGCAGCAGCACCGTCGGTTGCAAAACAAAGCGGCAACATTCCAAAAATCGTTGTAAAAGTCGACATTAAAACAGGGCGAAGTCGTGAAATACCTGCTTGCAAACAAGCTTCGTCTACCTCAACGCCACGTCCAACTAAAAGATTTGTATAGTCAACAAGGATAATTCCGTTATTAACAACAACACCAATCAACATGATAATACCAATCATACTTGTCATTGACAGACTTTGGCGTGTTAAAACGTGAATTAAAATAACGCCAATAATCAACAACGGAATGGTTAAAAGATTGATTAATGGATCTTTGAAAGACTCATACGTTCCTGCCATAACACCAAAAACCAAAAAGATTGCAAGAAGGAAAATCAGCAAGTAAATATTTGTTTGCTCACTTGTCTCTCTGGCAACGCCCTCATGCGTGTATGAAACGCCGTCAGGTAAAACCATGTTTGCTCTAATTGCCGCATCAATTACTTTTTCAAGTTCAGTAGGAGTTGCGTTATTGAGGGCATCCGCAGTAATGTGAATAATACGCGTTTGATCTTCACGGTTAATATCAACAGGCCCAAGTCCCTTTGCTATGTGAGCAAAGTTTGCAACTGCAACACGGCCATTAGTTCCGTTTACAAAAATATTTTCAAGGTCAGTCGTTTCTTTTCTGTCTTCTGGCTGATACATAACAACGATGTCAAACTCTTTTCCATCAGCACGATAAATACTTGCCGTTGTGCCATCAATAGCAGCGTTAATTTCATTTGCCGTTGCAGAAACGCTTACACCGAATGAATATGCTCGCTCTCGGTCAATAACAACCTCAATTTGCGGAAGTCCATCAGTCATATCAATTGAGGACTCAGAGATATCTTCAATGTCTTTGAGAATTTCTTGGATATCACGAGCCGTGCTCATTGCAGCGGGTAAGTCATCAGAGCGAATGGCAATGTCGACGTCAGAGCCGCCCCAGCTTCCGCGTTGTCCTTGACTAAAGCTAAATGTTGCAGAAGGAAAGTCATCAAAGTAGGTACGAAGTTTTGCTTTAATTGTCTCAGATGTATCAATTTGTTCAGCAGCACTTGGCAACTGAATGGTGATTATTCCTTTATTTGTCGCGTCATTTGACATAAAGCCGCCTGAAGATCCAACAGTTAAAATAAGCGTTTTATAGCCTTTAACATCATTTTCAATAAGGCCAGAAAGCTGATACATCATCGTTCGAGTATCGTCAAGTGTCGTTCCTAAGGGAAGTTCAATGTTTAGCTCAACGGATTCTTCATTTGTTGGTGGCATAAAAACAACTTTTAACTGGAAGGCTGCAAGCACAATACTTGCAAACAAGGTGCCAACAACAATAAGCGTTGTAAGGGCACGGTGCTTCAACGTAAGATTTAATCCTGTCGTAAAAAGATTAGTAATTGAATCCATAATGCCTTCGCCAAAGCCATCGAGCTTTTTGAGCAAAGGATTTTTAATCGGGTTTTCTTTTGGATTATTAAGTGGTAAAAAATGCCCTGCCAAAACAGGAACAAGAAGGACTGCAACAAAAAGGCTTGAAAGCAAGGCAATACAAATGGTAAAAATCATGTCTTGAAACATTTGCCCCATAATGCCTAATTCTTTTTTGAAAATAATGAAAGGAAGAAAAACACAAAGCGTTGTCATATTTCCTGAAAAAACGGAGATAAAAACTTCTTTTGCTCCAAGCATTGCCGCCGTTTTAACCTTTGCACCCCGCATACGATACGTAAAAATATTCTCCAAAATAACGATTGCCGCATCAACAACCATTCCCAGCCCCAAAATAAGACCAGTCATTGTCATCATGTTAAGGGTGATTCCTGCAAAGTTCATAAAAATGAGCGTAATAATAATAGAAGCTGGAACGGCAACACCAATAATTACCGTACTTTTAAGGCTTCGCAAGAAAAGAAAAAGAATCAACATGGCAAGTAAAATTCCTTGCAAACCAGATTCCACCAAAAGATTAATCGTATCTCGAATTTCTGTTGTATTGTCAGAAATCAACTCAAGTCGCACATCAGAGGGAAGCGTTTCTTGCACTTCCTGCATTTTTTTGTAGACGGCATCAGCTACCGCAACGGAATTCGTTCCACTTTGCTTGGTAATACTAATGTACACGCCTGGCTCGCCATTAATATAAACGGCCGTATCTTCATCCTCATAGCCCAAAAAGGCAGTACCCAAGTCACTCACCTTAACAGGATAGCTATTTTTTACGCCAACAACTGTATTTGAAACCTCATCAACATTTGCATACTCACCTGTTGTCCGAATAAGATAATTCCGTGAGGAATCAGTAATTTTACCACCGCCAAGCTCCAAGTTTTGTGCTGAAATTGACTGAGCAACGCCTGTAAGTGTTTGATTATAGGCATCAAGACGATTTTGTGAAACTTCAACACGAACAATTTGCTCTCGCCCACCAGAAATACTTGCCTGAGCTACACCAACGGTTTGCTCCATTCGGTCAACAATAAAATCGTCTGCAATTTGACGCAAATCATCAGCAGAGCGATTTCCCCGAACCGCAATTCTCATAATTGGTCGAGAGTTTGCATCAATTTTAAAAATATTTGGACTGTCAGCCTCATCAGGCAGGTGTCGTTTTACGCGATCTATTTTATCACGGATTTCATTATTGGCAACGTCTAAGTCCGTGCCGTATTCAAACTCCATCATAACACGCGATTGGCCTTCAGAAGAAACCGATTTCATTTGTTTTAAGCCGCTCACACTAACCAAGCCACTTTCTAGTATTTTTGTTACCGATTTTTCAACCGACTCTGGCCCTGCGTTATCATATTCTGTACTAACAATGATGTAAGGAAAATCAACGTCTGGATACAAGTCTATTGCAATATTTCCCATAGTCATAACGCCGATAATTGCAAGTAATACAAATATCATTAATATCAGTACAGGATGTTGCACTGTACTTTTGGCTATACTCATATAAACTCCTTAGTTTTCGTAATTTTAGTTTGTGCTATTGCTTGTATTTGTAACAACTTCTTGGACTTTAGCACCATCCGTTAATACTTGTTGCCCTTGCACAATAACCTTATCGCCACTGGTAATTCCTTCAAGAATTTGAATATCGTTTCCAGCCGTTGCACCAATTTTTACCGCCCTTCTCGTTACGGTACTGTCATCATTTGCAACAAAAACATAATTCTCGCCATAGCTAACAACAATTGCCGATGATGGAATTGTAATTGCGTTTTCAATCGTTTGCGTGTACAGTCTAATTTTTGCATACATTCCCGCATTAATCCGTGGGTCTGTCTTATCAAGCTCAAAGTGAATTTGCTTTGTTCGTGACGTTGCATCTACAACAGGAGAAACACGCACAACCGTAATCGCAAACTCTTCATTCGGATACGCCTCAACTTTAAGAATTGCATCCAAGCCTGTTTTTAACACGCCAATATATCTTTCTGGAATATAAGAACTTATTTGCAAGTTATCAGTATCGCCAATGGTTACCACAGGATTATTTACGCTAACTGTTGTTCCGATTTGAAGAGGCACAGAGGCAATTGCACCGCTAATTGGAGCATACACAGGACTTCTTGCAAAACGAGCACCAGGAGTTGACGGATCAACTTCAGCAATAACCTGCCCTTTTCGTACGCGAGAGCCTAATACCACTGACAAACTGATGAGTTTTCCACCCATATCAGGATAAACTTCAATTTGCTTTGCAGCCTCAACATTACCATTTGTATCAATGTATGTTCTCAAATCCTTTGTTTCAGCCACAGCTGTTCGAACAGAAAAAATCATCTCATCGGCACTCGCCGTTCCTTTCCCTCGTTTTCCACCGCCACAAGATGTAAAAAGCACGATGGCTACGGTTAGCCCCAAAAATAATCTTAAATATGTTGTTTTCATATTAACTCCTGTAAAATTGATTTTTTCTATTTTCGTAGTTCGCCAAAGGGAACGTTTAATTCATGTTCTAGGTCAAGAATATTTGAAATTAAGGTATAGCCTTCAGAAAGAAGATTTACTTCAGCCTCTAAAAGCGACTCTGATGATGTTTGTAATGCAAGCAAGTCTTTTGCTCCACGATTGTAGGCATCGAGCGTCATTTGATAGCTTTTTTTTGCAAGCTCAACATTAGCCTTTTTGCTTTCAATCAATGCTTGAGACTGCAGAATACTTCGCATATACGAAGAAGTCTTTACTTCAAAATTAATATATTCATCCTCAAGTTGAAGCGTTGTTTTTTTCACCGCATCTTTGGCAGTTCCGACAAGCTCCATTTCAGAAGACCACGGCAAAAGCTTATCAATTGCAAGCGACAAAGAGGCAGACAACTGACCACTATCAGTCCATTTATCGCTTATTGTACGATTTGTAGCCGCAGGATTATAGCCCCACCCTACAGAAAGCGTTGGTAAAAAAAGATTAGCCGTTGCAGCACTTCGGGCAAACTTTGCGGTTTTTAATGCTTGCTCCAAAGAAATAATAGTAAGACTTTTTCTACCAACAATCTCTTCTTCGGTAATTTGTCGTAAATCAAAAACGGACTCAAGTCGCCCATTTAACTCTACCTCAGAAGCAAGGGGAACGCCAATTAATTGCTTAAAATTCTGCATATTATTATCATATTGAATCATTGCAGAAAGAACAGCGGGCTTAAGGTTTTCATAATTAACTTGTGATTGCAACATATCAAGCTCAGAAACGCGACCCTCTCGGTATCGAGCGGTTGCTTGATCATATTGTTTTTTTGAAATATCTAAATTGCGTTTTTGTGTGTCAACATAGCGATCTTGATACAATAGAAGAAAAAAAGCTTTACGCACAGAAAGTTCAATTGATCGAACAGAAGCCGTGTAAGTAATTTTTCCACTTTCATACTCTAGCCGTGTTTGATGAATATTGGTAAATAAGGTTGGGTACAGGCTAAAACCAATATTTCCTGTAAAGTTAGTTGAATAATCATAGGTTACTTTTTCATTTGGAGAGGCAAACCCTGCTCCAATGCTTAAGGTTGGACTTAATCCGCCCCAAGAATTCCTGCTGCTGCGTTTTAATGCATTTAAATCGATTTTTGAGCGCTCAATAGAAAGATTATTCTCAATTGCCATATCAACAGCATCTTGAACCGTAATAATAGCTTTTTCAGGTTCAGGAGAACTCGTCATTTCCTCTTGTGCATTTACAGCAAATAACATGCTTATACATATGCTGAAAAAAAAATATTGCTTTTTCATAAAAAGTAAAAACCTCCATAAGTAATATGAAGATTAGTATATCGTGTCAATATTGAAATAACCTTGAAATCAGAAAAAATTAAGAGTTTTTTAATTCTTTTACAAGCTTTACTGCTCGTGCGCCTTTACATAAAGGGGATTGTTACTTTTTTTCACTGCCAAATTGCTTTTTAATTTCTTCAATTTCATCACGAATGGCGGCAGCTTGCTCATATTGCAAAAGCTCTGCATGCTCAGTCATTTGTTTTTTGAGGGCAGCTAAAAGTTTATTGCGTTGCTTTGGAATAAACAAGTTAAAGCTATTTTTAAGACTTTGCGTTTCAATGCGTACCGCCTCTTTTTTCTCTTCACTTTGGCGAACCAAAATATCCTCAATTGCTTTATTTACCGTTGTAGGAGTAATGCCATGCTCTTCATTGTAGGCAATTTGAACGGCTCTGCGATGCTCTGTTTCTGCAATCGAGTCTTTCATTGCAGGGCTTATTTTATCCGCATACATGACAACTTTTCCGTTTTGATTACGTGCGGCTCGTCCAATAATCTGAATAAGGCTGGTTGCAGAGCGCAAAAATCCGATTTTATCAGCATCTAGGATTGCAATAAAAGACACTTCTGGCAAATCAATTCCTTCACGCAAAAGATTAATGCCTATCAAAACATCAAACTCACCAGTTCGCAATCCTTTAAGGATTTCTACTCGCTCAATGGTTTCAATTTCGCTGTGGATATACTTAACTTTTAAGCCAAGCCCTGTCAAATAATCGGTCAAATCCTCAGCCATTTTTTTTGTCAGCGTTAAAAGAAGACAGCGCTCATTTTGACGAATTCGTTCTTTTATCTCTTTATAAATGTCTTCAATCTGCCCTTCAGAGGGGCGAACTTCAACAAGCGGATCAAGCAATCCTGTGGGACGAATGAGCTGCTCAACAATCTGAGAGCTTTTTTGCACCTCATTTTCTCGCGGTGTTGCCGAAACAAAAATGGTTTGATTCAACAGTGTTTCAAACTCGCCAAATTTTAGCGGTCGATTATCGAGTGCGGAGGGAAGTCGAAAGCCAAAATCAATGAGGTTTTGCTTGCGGCTGCGATCGCCTTCATACATTGCACCAATTTGCGAAACCGTAACATGCGATTCATCAATCATGCAGCAAAAATCCTTGGGAAAATAGTGCAACAAGGTTGCAGGTGGCTCGCCTTTTTTTCGGTTGGCGATAGGCGCTGAGTAGTTTTCGATTCCTGAGCAATACCCCATTTCATTAATCATTTCAAGGTCGTAATTAACGCGTGTTTTAAGTCTCTGTGCTTCAAAGCCCTTCCCTGTGCTTTCTAAAAAGGAAAGGCGTTCTTCAAGCTCTAAGCGAATACGCTCGGTTGCAATTTGCAGCATATCCTGCGGAACAACAAAGTGCTTTGCAGGATAAATCGTTGTCTCATCAAGCTCTTCAGAAATCTCACCAGAGACAGGATTAAAACGCCGAATACGCACAATCTCTTCCCAGTCAAGTTCAATGCGATACGCCTCTTCCATGTAAGCGGGAAAAACCTCCAAAACATCGCCTCGAATACGAAAGCGTCCTCGCTCCAAAATCGCATCATTTCGCTCATACTGCAAATTGATTAAAAGCTGGGCAAATTTGCTCGGAGAAAGATTTTCCCCCCGCTCAAAGTGAATCCGCATATCATGATACATTTCGGGCATTCCCAAGCCGTAAATACAAGAAACGGTGGCAACAACAATAACATCACGGCGCTCCATGAGACTATACGTCGCTCCCAAACGCAGGCGGTCAATTTCATCATTAATTGAGGCATCTTTTTCAATATATAAATCGCGTGCTGGAACGTAGGCTTCAGGCTGGTAATAATCGTAGTAGGAGACAAAGTATTCAACCGCATTATTAGGAAAAAAGCTTTTAAACTCGCGGTAAAGCTGTGCCGACAAGGTTTTATTGTGGCTTATAATCAGCGTGGGTTTTTGAATTGCTTCAATAATCTTTGCCATGGTAAAGGTTTTGCCAGAGCCTGTAACGCCTTTGAGGGTTTGATATTTATCGCCACGCAAAAATCCTTCTACCAAAGAATTAATAGCGGTAGGCTGATCTCCTGCGGGCTGGTACGGTGATACTACTTTGAACGGTCGCATACAAAAAATATAGCACATTTACCCACAAAAAAAAAGGTATTTTTATGTATAATAGCTGACAGGCAAAACAAAAATATCTTTTAATCAAGATTGTAGGCTTGCTTTTTCAAGCCTATTCATAATAGCCTCTCCAATCCCTGTTTTTGGAAATTCAGTTGCAAAAATAATATCAACGCAATTTTCATCAAAGGCTCGAAGGGCAAGGAAAATCTTACTTGCTGCAATTTCAAGGTTTTCTCTGTCACCAAGCAATACACAGTAATCAGCACTAACAAAGGCAAAATCATCAGTTACCATAACACCAACTTTTTTTCCGTGCTTTTGCTCAGTCGCAATCGCCTGCTGTAAAATTTCTTTATCATGGGGAACAATAACAAAGGCTGCCTTTGGTGCATAGTGGCGATACTTCATCCCTGGTGCTTTGGGAGTTTCCCCTGTCATATCTGTGGCAGTAAAACCTTGCACGTCAACAACCTCTCGTATCTGCTCTGTTGTAATCCCCCCTGGGCGTAAAATCACTACAGGGTATACGGTACAATCAACGACGGTTGACTCAAGCCCAATAACGGAATTACCACCATCAATAATGCCTGCAATTTTCCCCTTCATGTCCTGAAGAACATGCTGCATTTGTGTGCAAGAGGGCTTTCCTGAAAGATTTGCACTGGGGGCAGCAAGGGGAATACCTGCTTGCGTAAGGAGGCTTTGTGCAATGGGATGATTGGGCATACGAATGGCAATGGTATCCAAGCCTGCAGAGACGAGGGAGGAAACGCAGTCTTGTTTTTTGAAAATGAGTGTGAGTGCTCCTGGCCAAAACGCATCAATTAGCTTTTGGGCAGAAGGCGGAATAGTTTTAACAAGAGAAGAAAGGCTTGCAACACAGGCAATGTGTACAATAAGCGGATTATCTTGCGGGCGACCCTTTGCAATAAAAATTTTTTGCAAGGCACCTTCGTTTAAAGCATTTGCTCCAAGCCCATAAACAGTCTCAGTGGGAAACGCAACAACATCTCCCTTATTGAGACAAAGAGCCGCCTCTTGTATATCTATTATAGTTGAAGTCCAAATTTTTGTATTCATTGGTATATAAATAAAAACCGGAACAAAAAGCTGCTCCGGTTGCCTGATGGCGATAACCCTTCCCTTTACCCAAAGATTTAGTAATTAAATCATCTTACTGTAATTAATTACTAAAAAAGTGTCAACAAGAAATTACTAGATATTGTGTAAAATTTATTTTTTGTTACAACAATATACTAGATATAAAATTATTCAGCAGCTGCCAATCGCAATAAAGGGCGCTCAGGATAGCTTGAATTATCTTTTGTAACATAAATATGATCCCAATCAAGATAGACGGTATCATCAACCTTTAGGCCAACAATATTTTTGCTATACTTATTATTCAATGGTTTTTTATCATAATCAGTTACGTGAATCATAAAGTTTTTTTGCTTGCCATCACCGTATTCACCAGATTTTTGATAATCTAAATACTCTTGAATCTCAAAGATAGCAAACTCACCTGACTCACCACACTTATTGGGGCAAAGCGCGGTTAGTCCACGACACAACCGATATTCAAGTCCTTTGTACGTGGCTTTTGTTCTGTGAGTTGACAACAGTTCAACTTTTTGTGCCCCTTTTACACTTGCACCGTACTGTGCAGAAGTAGAGTCTTTTTTAGTTGAGACACAAGAAAAAAGAAAGGTTGTTGCAGATAATAAAATAACTAGAAGCTTCATTGTTCCTCCATAAATTGCATTAGAAATATAAACGTAATTAAAAAGAAAAAGAGGTAAAAAGTCAACTCAACTGACAGTATTTTTAGAATTATTTTGAAAAAAGGATTTAGAAAGGTTTTTATTTCAAAGAAAGGTAGACAAGAAATACAACAGTTACTAAAGCAAGCACTACTTACTTTAGTAACTCAATTGTAATACTATTCTTTAAGGGCTCCGCCAGCAACACCTTCAGCAAGTTTTCGCTGATTAGAAAAATACACAAAAACAACAGGAAGGGTTGCAATAATTAAGGCGGCAACTTGCCATCCCAATTGCTGACCTGTTTTACTTGAGAACGAGTAAATACCAACAGGCAATGACTTAGTTGCCTCAGAACTTGCAAATACTAATACAAGTAAAAACTCATTCCAAATACCAAGCCCCGTCATAATACTAATAGTTACAATAACAGGAATAGTCATTGGCACAATAATGCTTATAAAGGTTCTAAAAGGATTTGCACCATCAATATAGGCAGATTCAACAAGACTTGATGGAAGTCCGCGTATAAATTGTGAAGAGAGCAACACAGACATCGGTAAACCAAATGCAACATAAACAAGAATAATACCAAGATGCGTATCTGTTAATTTAAGATTTGAAAGCATGAGAAACAGAGGAATAATCACTTGATTAACATCAATTAGATAACCGAGGCCAATAACAGCCATAATTACCGTTGCAACTTTTTTGTACTTAAACTTACTAACCGCATAGCCAATCATTAAGCCAAGAAGAATAACAAAAAAAGTTGCAGCAAAGGTATAAATAATACTATTAATAAACTTTAACCCCAAAGCACCACGAGTCCAAGCTGAACTATAGTTCCACCAAAGCATATCCCACATAATGCGAGTTTGCTCTGATTTAGGTAAATCCTTTAGGAGGATTTTATCACCAATAACTAAGCTTTGAATATTTTGTGGCATATTCTCTTTTACTAAAAAATAAACCATGACACGACGACCAGGAGCACCAAACTTTGTAGGCTCAATAACAATGCGCTCACGAGTGTCTTTTTTTATATCATAATCAGGCATAATGTTTAAGTCTGTTGCAGCATTAATAACCTCAAACTCAGCATCCTTATTAAAAATCAACTGAGAAGGCATGGTAAACATGCTGATATTTAACTCTTCATTTGTCTTAAAAGAAGAATAAGTCATCCAAACAAGTGGAGCGATGGTAATTACGGTGAAAGAAACAAAAATAATATAGGATAAAACTTTTGACACACCTTGAAATATATGTTTTTTTTCAACAATATCATTATTCATAGATTAATACTCCTCTTCTGTTCCTAGTTTTTTACCAATAACTTTGCTAACTAAAATCATACAAATACTAATGACAACAATGGCATTTGAAATTGCAGATCCATAGGCAAATCGCATGGGGTTTGTAAAGTCTTGAAATGCAGTTCGATACATAAATAATGGTAGAACCTCAGCATTAAGGCGAGTAATACCTTCTGAGGTAATTGAGAAAATCAATCCAAATCCTTTTAATGATCCTGCAATAGCCAAAATAGAAGAAACTAGAATAGTACCTGCAAGCAAAGGAATAATAATCTGTACAAAGATTTGAAACTCATTTGCCCCATCAATTTTTGCCGCTTCAATCATGCTATCATTAATTTTTTGCAAGTTTGCCAAAAAGATAACCATATAAAAGCCTGTATACATCCAAATAAGAGCAAAGCCAATAGGAAACATAACCGTCTCTTTTTGAAGCATCATAGTAAATTGACGTTGTGGATCACCTGAGGTAAGTTGCAAAAGCCGTGAAACAGGCCCATCTGCACTAAAAAGCATTCTCCACATAATACCAATAACGATTGTTGATAAAAACTGTGGCAAAAACACCATTGATTGGAAGAAAAAACCTCCCTTAACTTGGCGACGATACAAAATAAATGCCAAGATAAACCCTAACGGAATTTGCCCTAACACAGAAACTGCCACAACAATCATATTATTTTTGAAAGCATAATAAAAAGAAGGATCTTTTAACATTGTTGAATAGTTAGCAAGTCCGACAAGGTTCCATTGGCCACCTCTGTTTGGGTTGTAGTCTGAGAAACTCAACGCAACAGAATAAATGATAGGATATGCAACAATAAACAGGTATAAAAGAAAACCTGGTAGTGCAAAACCTAAGAAAATTAAAAAATCAGAAGAGCCTCGCTTTTTCATTTTTTTCTCCCTATTGTTCAATATTTTTCTCACAAATTCTATTACAAAATAAAATCTGTTTAAAATAGCTTTAATAGTATAGCATACACAGTTTAAAAAAGCAAGAAAAACTTTTTTTAATTTTAATCTATCCACAAGATAGAGCTATCCACGAGGCAACAAAATGCCCCCCACAAAAAAAATCTTGACAGCTGGGCAATATGGGCTTACCATATAGACAAAACTATTCTATTAAAAAAGGAATTATTGCTGTGTAGTATCGTAGTATAGCAATGCTTATATAACCGTACGTACTACTACAACCCTTCTTTACCTGAATACCCCACCTTTGAGCGCTCGCCGTCATTGTATCGAAGGGATCTATACACCTAACAATTGCTTTTTTATAAACGCAGGAGGACGTGTATGATTAAATACGCATTACGAGAAAATCATTTGGTAAATGCCCCAAATGACCAAAAAAGCTATGTTGCCCAAGTGGTTGATCAAATCATCTATGATAATGATCAGATAGCACAACTAATGGTAGAGCGAGGCTCAACAGTAACCAAGGCGGATATTCTTGCTGTCTTACAACTGTATGAAGAAACAATCTTTTCCCTGATTCCCAAGGGCGTTAGCATTGACACCAATATTTTTAACTCAAGCTATAGCATATCGGGCAAGTTTGAGAGCATTGACGACGTTTTTGACGCCCACCGCCACCAAAAGCATTACAACCTACACCCCAAAAAAACACTGGTCGAGCTTTTGAGTAAACTTGAGACCCACAAGGTAAAAAAGACAGGCACCGAGCCGCACATTGAGCAAGTGATCGACAGCAAAACCCAAAAAACAGACTCCCTTATTACACGAGGCGACACCATCCGCATAAAAGGAAGCAAGCTTAAGTTTGACGCAAGCGACCCCCAACAAGGCGTTTTTTTGCTCGTGCAAGACGGCATTCTTACGCGCATAAACCGCATTGACGAAAACACCCAATCCAATATCTTAGCCCACATCCCAGAAGACTTTGCCCAAGGAGAATACCTGTTACAAATTCGCACTATGTTAAATACAAGTGGCAAAGCAAGCAAAACAGCAAAGATGGGACAGTTCCACCTTCCCTTAACCGTCATCTAAGCCTACCACACCAAAACAGAGCCGAATGTATCATCTGTGCTCATAACAGGACACAGGCTATCCCATTACAGGGGTAGCCTTTTTTATTTATAGGGAAGAACCTCCTTATGAATTAAAGAGGTATGTCTATACTAGTAAAGAAAGCACGTCTATACTAGTAAAGGAAGCACGTCTATACTAGTAAAGGAAGCATGTCTATACTAGTAAAGGAAGCACGTCTATACTAGTAAAGGAAGCACGTCTATACTAGTAAAGGAAGCACGTCCAAGATAGTAATGGGAGGACATCCAAGATAGTAATGGTGAGACCCTTCACCTAGTAATGGTGAGACCCTTCACCTAGTAATGGTGCACCTCCTTATGAATTAGAGAGGTAACCCTTCACCCAGTAATGGAAGTATTAAAAGAGATTGACAGCGTATATCTAAAAATATATACTATCAGCATATATATCTAACAACAGATATACTCACAGTATTCCGTATGGAAAGCTGCTATAAAAACCATAAGAATGAGTACAAGAGAGTTTTACCTGTCTTGTATGTTCTGCAAAAGGGGTCAAAGATGAAATATTTATTATTTATGGGTGGAGAAAGTACGGGGAAAACCAAAGCTATTACACGATTTAGAGACAAATTGATAGAAAAGGGGTTTAAGTGTACACGAGAAGAATTCTACCCCAATAAAGAGGACTTTATGGCAACGTTAGAAAAGGGTGAATTAAAAATAGTAATTGGATCAGCATCAGATACTTTATCTATTATTAAACAGTTCAAAGCATTCTGTAAGGATGAAAAAGATTATTCCATTGTAATTACCTCTGCTCGTATCGAAGATGACTTATATAAGGATACAATAAGGGAGTTTGCAATAACAGATGAAGATACTTATTTTGAAATACCACTGGCAACACTGATATCTGATACCAATAACAACCTTATTGGAGAAGAGCGCTATAAAGAAAAAGTAGATAAACTAGCAAGCTACTTATTTAAACAGCTTTGAAGCAAAACCTCCCCTAGTATAGACATACCTCCTTGCGAATTAGAGAGGTACCTCCCAGACAAGAAAGGTACGCACATGTGCGTACCTTTACTGCGTACTTGTATTATTATTTGTTATTTCTTTTGCTGCTTTTTAGAATATGACTGTAGGAATTCTACTACATCGTTGTTTCCCTGATTACGTGCATAATTGCGTGCATAGTCAATAGCAGTCAATCCATCTTTATCTTCATGATTAATGTCAGCTCCCTTTGTTACCAAAAGCTTAGCAATAGGTAAATACCCATTCTCGGATGCTCGTATTAAGGCGGTATATCCGTCTGTATCTTGAAGATTAACATTCGCTCCCTTTGTTACAAGAAATTGTACTACAGGTAAATGCCCCCCTGTTGCTGCTGCAATTAAAGCGGTGGCTCCTTTTTCCTTGCCAATTATAATTTGGTAATTAACATCAGCACCGTTTGCCACAAGGAACTCTACTACAGGTAAATGCCCAGTGGCAGCTGCCATCAGTAAAGCAGTTGATCCCTCTGTCTCACCGCTAGGAACTTGGTGGTTAATATTAGCCCCCTTTGCCACAAGGAACTCCACTACAGGTAAATAACCAGTGGCAGCTGCCACCAGTAAAGCGGTGAATCCCTTTGCATCACCACTAGTAACTTGATAATTAACATCAGCCCCCTTTACCACAAGGAACTCTACTACTGGTAAATAACCAGTGGCAGCTGCCACCAGTAAAGCGGTTGCTCCCTCTACCTCACCACTAGTAACTTGGTGATTAACATCAGCTCCCTTGGATATTAGGAATTCTACCATATCTAAATTACTATTAGAACACGCAAATATTAATGCCGTCCATCCATCATTAGCTTGTTTGTTAAGATTCGCTCCTCTTGCTACAAGCACCTTGACAATAGATAGATTTCCCTGTGCAACAGCAACCATTAAAACGGTCATTCCTTCTACAGAACCGCTACTAACTTGATGATTAACATTAGCTCCATTTGCCACGAGTAGCTTTACCATATCTAAATATTCATTAGATATTGCACTGATCAAAGCAGTCCATCCATCATTAGCTTGTTTATTAAGATTCGCTCCTCTTACTACAAGCAATTCTGCAATTTCTAAAGAGTCTTCTTCCACCGCCCTCATTAAGGCTGTCCAGCCGCTTTCATTTTGAATATTAACATCCGCACCATTTGCTATTAGGAATTCTGCTATATCTAAATACCCTTTAGAGGCCGTAAGCATTAAAGCTGTCCAGCCGCTTTCATTTTGAATATTAACATTAGCTCCCTTGGCTACAAGGAATTCTACTACAGATAAATGCCCATTAGCAGTGGCAAGCATTAAGGCAGTCCAACCGCTTTTATTTTGTTTATTAAGATCAGCACCATTTGCTACAAGCACCTTGACAATAGATAGATGTTCCTCAAAAGAGGCATACATTAAAGCGGTATATCCATCTTTATCTTGATAATTAACATTAATTCCTTCTTTTATCAGTGATTTAGCAGCAGATAAGTTTCCTTCATAAGCTGCATCTATTAAATCACTTTCTCCACCTGCACTTTGAGCATTAAGATTTATGTTTAGGGTTACTAGACATACCATAGTTAGTAAGATCTGTGATACTTTTTTCTTCATAATAATCTCCTTCTAATACTTTATTGTTGCTCTAGTCTATGGCGTTTATTAGTATTTGTCAACTTTGTTATAGAGTGCTCTTTAGAGTGTAAGGGAGGTACCTCTCAACTAGTAATGGAGGAACCTCTCTACGAATTAAAGAGGTACCTCCTTATGAATTAGAGAGGTAACCCTTCACCCAGTAAAGGGAGGATTAAAAGAGGTGGGCAATCAAGGCTCTGCGTTAGCAGGTGAATAAGATGCAACCTCACGGGTAGCTCTCCTATCTACAGCACTACCCGTGAGGGAACGCCCAGTATGCACACGGTTTTCTGTAAGGTTTGATTAAAAGTTTGCTTTTTTTTGGTGCGCCTGTTGCCATAAAGTGTAGTCCATGCTTTACAATAGTGCTATACTAATGGTAAAAGGATGTCCATAATGCGTTATATTTTTTTAGCTGTCTTTGTTTGTATACTGCTTGGCTGTCAAAAAGCTGAGGCGGTGCGTGTTGATAAAGAAGTGATTATTATTGCCATGGAGGAAAGCTCTGAGCCGCAATCAGGTTTTGATCCTGCTTTTGGCTGGGGTTTGGGGGAGCATATTCATGAGCCTCTTATTCAAAGTACTCTTACTCAAACAGATAGCAAAATGCAAATTGTCTTTGATCTTGCGCTCTCCTTAGTGGTTAGCGACGATTCTCTTATTTGGACGGCAACTATTCGTGATGATGTTGTTTTCTCTGATGGCTCAAAGCTCAGTGCCTTTGATGTTGCTTTTACGTATAATAATGTCAAAAAGCTCAGTACGGTGGTTGACTTTACCATGCTCGATTATGCGAAAGCGATTGATGAATCAACGGTTAATTTTTATATGGCTCGTCCCTACTCTGCTTTTGCCTACACTATGGCAAGTGTGGGTATTGTTCCTGAAAAAACGTACTCTCAAGACTATGGGCAAAATCCGATTGGCTCTGGTAGGTACTTGCTCAAGCAATGGGATAAGGGTCAGCAAGTTATTCTTGAGGCAAATCCGCTGTATTATGGGCAAAAGCCACGGATTAAAAAGGTTGTTCTTGTGTTTATGAGTGAGCAAACTGCCTTTTCTGCGGTGCAAGCGGGTATTGTTGATATTGCCTATACGGCTGCCTCCTATGCAAATCAAACGCTTAAGGATTACTTTTTACTGAGTGTGCAGACGGTTGATAATCGTGGCATTAATTTGCCGTCTGTTAAAAGTGATGGGATGATTGGGAATGATTTTACGAGCGATGTGAATGTTAGAAAGGCGCTCAATTATGGTATTAACCGCCAAGTGATTATTGATACGGTGCTCTACGGGCATGGTAAGCCTGCCTTTAGTGTTTCTGATAATATGCCATGGTTTAGCCCCTCTAGTATTGTTGACTATGATATACAAAAAGCGCAAAGCTTGCTCGATGAGTCTGGCTGGCAAAAAGATGCTGAGGGGTGGAGATCTAAAGACGGTAGTCGTGCTACGCTGACGTTCTTGTATCCGTCTGGGGATTCTGTTCGTCAAGCAATCGCTGCACAACTTGTTGATCAAACAAAGGCTTTGGGTATTGTCTCTACCTTTGAGGGTGTTGACTGGGACAGTGGCTATAAAAAGGCACAAAGCAATCCTTTAATCTGGGGCTGGGGAACGCACAGTCCTATGGAAGTATATACTATTTATCACTCGCAAAGTAAAACTGGCCTTGCTCGCTATTCGCCGTATAAAAATGAGGCCGCTGATACTGTAATGGATTTGGCTCTTGGGCAAAGTAATCTTGAGAAGTCTTTTCAGCTATGGCAATCGGCACAAGATATCTTTGCTCAGGATGTGCCATGGATTTGGCTTGTTAATATTGATCATTTATACTGGTGCAAAAAAGGCTTATATACGGGGGAGCAAAAGCTTCATCCGCACGGTCATGGCTGGTCTATTGTCAATAATGTTGACACATGGGCGTGGGATTAATGCGTTTTTTTACGATAGGCTATCAGAAGATGGGCAATCTGGTGTTGAGCCTGCCTCAGTGTCTGCGGTTTTTTACCATGCAACTGCTTCGCCTGAGTATTCTTTTGTTTGCCGTAAGCCTTGTAACCTTTATGTTGCTGTCGCTCTCGCCTGTAAATATTTTGCAAACAAATATTGGGCAAGCTGCCCTTGGCTCAATGAGTGATGAGCATATTGCAAAGCTTGAAAGCTGGTGGGGAATACATACGCCACCAATAAAACGCTATACTTCATGGCTTAAAGACTTTTTACACGGGGATGCAGGGACGTCTCTTTTATATAGGCGCAGTGTTATGAGTGTGATTGCACAAAAAACGGCAACGTCTGTGTGGCTTTTAGCCTGTGCATGGGTGCTATCGGGGGTGTTTGGTTTTGTCTTTGGCATTATAGCAGGCTCTCATAAGGGTACGGTGATTGATACTTTTATTAGTAAGGCTGCCCTTGTGCTAGCAGGCACTCCTGTGTTTTTTTTGGCACTGCTGTTAATTGTGGTCTTTGGCGTATGGCTTAAAATCTTTCCGCTTGGTTTGAGTGCTCCCATTGGTGTAGAAAGAGCGGCGGTGTCTTTTAAAGACCTTGTCTATCATGCTTTTTTGCCTGCCCTTACCTTGAGTTTAAGTGGTATGCCTGCCATTATTTTACATACACGTCAAAAAATGATTGAGGTTCTTGCAAGCGATTATGTTCTTTTTGCACGCTCACGAGGACTGTCTGAGTTTGCAATTACTATGCGCCATGGCGTTCGTAATGTTCTTTTGCCTGCCCTTACCTTGCAGTTTGCTTCAATTAGTGAAGTCTTTGGTGGCTCTGTGTTAGTTGAGCAAGTATTTTCATACCCTGGGCTTGGGCAAGCGGCTGTTCGTGCAGGCCTTGGAGGGGATGCTCCCCTACTGCTTGCAATCACATTAATTAGCACCTGCTTTGTTTTCACAGGAAACCTTGTAGCAAACATGCTATACAGCGTTATTGATCCGCGTCTACGCTCATCAGCACATGAGGGTAAGGCAGTTCATGCAGGCAAGGCAGTGCAAAAGCACCACAGCACGGTAAAAAAGGACAGTCTATGAACAGTATTGATCGCCCCCTTTTTACCAACAAAAAATCACAGCTCTACAGTATGTATGGGTGTATTATCTTTCTTGTAAGTGTTACGATTGCAGGACTTATGCTAGAAAAGAGTGCTACACAGACAAACTTAAGCTTTCAAAACAGACAGCCAAGCTTTCAGTACCCCTTTGGCACCGATTGGCTGGGGCGTAATATGCTTGCACGCACCCTTGCAGGAATTTCACTGAGTATTCGCATTGGTCTGTTGGCAAGCATTGCAAGCGCTCTTATTTCAACGCTCTTTGCGTGCCTGAGTGTTTTACTGGGGAAAAGGGCTCACTCGCTTTTACTGTGGATTATTGATTTTATTATGGGCATTCCGCACATACTACTTTTGATTCTCATCTCTTTTGCCTGTGGGAAGGGCTTTGTTGGCGTTATGGTTGGCATAGTATTTACCCACTGGATGAGCTTAGCACGCTTGATTAACTCAGAATTGCTTGCTTTGCATGGGCGCCCTTTTGTGCAAATTAGCCAAAAGCTAGGCAGGTCAAAGATATACATCATTAAAACTCATTTTATACCGCATATACTGCCGCATTTTTTTATTGCACTGGTATTGCTATTTCCCCATGCAGTTTTACATGAGGCGAGTATCACTTTTCTTGGCTTTGGGCTTCCTCCTGAGCAAAGTGCTATTGGTATTATTTTATCTGAAGGAATGCGCTACCTCATGCTGGGAAAGTGGTGGCTAACGCTCTTCCCTGGTGCCTTTTTAGTTATAACTGTCATTCTTTTTGATCATATTGCACACCGCTTAAAGGATTTGCACCGTGAATAAGGTAATAAAGGAAGAAATATTTTCTTGTACTAATCTTTCAGTCTCTTTTGAAATGCCAAATGCACCTAAGAATCAAAGCACTATAACGGTGATAAAAGACTTGAATGTTCAGGTGCATAAGAATGAAATTGTAGCAATTGTTGGTTCAAGTGGCTCGGGAAAAAGTTTACTTGCTCATAGTATGTTAGGAATACTGCCCGACAATGCACAGTCAACAGGAACAATGTACTTTGCAGGTGCAAGGCTAGATCATGCTGAGAAGAAAAGACTGAGGGGGAAAGAGATTGTGCTTATTCCTCAAAATAGCTCCTTTCTTGATCCTTCAATGAAAATAGGGCAGCAAATTGCACAGGGGCAGTATAAGCAAAACAAAGAAAGGGTTTGTTCTATTTTGAAGCGATACGGTCTTTCACCTGAAGTGAGCAACAAATACCCCTTTGAGCTATCGGGGGGAATGATTCGTCGTGTGTTAATTGCAACGGCTGTTTTTCAAACGCCACAGCTAATTATTGCAGATGAGCCAACGCCAGGCTTACATGAAACGCTTGCCCGACAAGTGCTTTCTCACTTTAGAGAGCTTGCAGATGATGGAATGGGAATCCTTCTTATTACGCACGACCTTGAAACAGCCTTATCCGTTGCAGACCGTGTTATCGTGTTTTATGCAGGAGTGAGCATTGAAGAGGCGCTCGTTCATGACTTTGACAGTGATAAAACCTTACGCCATCCGTATACAAAGGCCTTATGGCGCTCATTGCCTAAAAATGGATTTACCCCAACAAAGGGGCTACAACCATCAGTGCATGAAGCGTTCACTGGCTGCCCTTTTACCCCTCGCTGTGATAGTTACACCAAGGCATGCAATAATCCTATTCTATGGATACAACATACAGGCGGTTTTGTTCGCTGCACTCTATATCAGGGGGAGGTCTAATATGCTCAGTGTAGAGGGTTTGAGTTTTGCGTATAACAAGAGTGATAAAAAGATTTTTGAGAACCTGTCGTTTGCTATCGAGTCAACGCAGATAGTAGGGATTGCGGCACCCAGTGGATTTGGAAAAACAACGCTGTGCAAAATACTTGCAGGGTATGAAGTGCCACAACAAGGGCGTATTCTCCTTAACGGGGAGGATGTCTGTGAAAGAAAGAAAAAAGCTTACAATCCCATTCAGTTAATTTGGCAGCATCCAGAGCTTTCTGTAAACCCACGATTACCCTTGCAGTATGTTTTTGATGAATCCCCCTTACAAAGCAATAGGGATGAAATTGTTGACGGGCTTTGTATTCAAAAAGAATGGTATACTCGCCTACCAAAAGAATTGTCCGCAGGTGAAATACAACGATTTTGCATTGCACGCACGCTAAGTGAACAAACGCAGTTTATTTTAGCTGATGAAATTACGGCTATGTTTGATGCAATATCACAGAGCCAAATATGGCATTTTCTGATCAATTACACACAAAAGCATAAAATTGGCATGATTGCCGTTAGCCACTCCCAGTCACTGCTTGAAAAAATTAGCACAAGAATAATTAATCTTCAAGCTTCCTAATCAACGATAATTACAAGCACACATTAAGTCTACTCCTAAAACCCTAAGAATAAAAAAAAACAGAGAAACAAGGTAAGATTCATACTGAATACTTAACTCATTTCTCTGTCATGTTGAAGAGTCTTAAAGAGGTTACTCAGTGTAACTCTCTTTAACCACGTCTTCTCAGTTGCTAGTCTTCGCTAACGTATACAAAGCACTTGTCAATAGCACCGCCATCTGCTGCAGTAGCAGTAATTTCTGCTTCACCTTCAGCAAGTGCTGTAATACTACCTGTATTTTCGTTAACCCATACTGCCTCTTCATTACCAGATTTCCACTTAATAGTATTATCACTTGCTTCTGCAGGCAACATCTTAAATTCAATTTGGTCTGTCTCTTTGACCTTAAGATTTATAACACTATTAACAACCTGAATTCCCTTTACTGGTGTTCTAACTTCAACCGAACAGAAGTCCTCAATAATTTTGTCTCCCACTGTACTAACCTTGATTGTTGCTCGGCCATTTTTACCAAGGGCGGTTACAAAGCCAGTTTCAGGATTTACCTTTATAATCTCGCTATTATCAACATCAGTTCCTGTAGCATCTTTAGAGTTGATAACCTCCCATCTAAGTGGTAAATCATCACTTGCATAAACAGAACCAACAGGGAATGGTGTTGCCGTCAATTGTAGTCCATCATTGATATTAAGAGTAAGACTTGTCTTATTAAGCACTAATGAAGTTGGTCTATCAACAACGGTAACTTCACAGGTATGAGTAAAATTACCATCCTGTGTTGTAACAATAATAGTTGCTGGACCTCGTTTAAGTCCTGTTACTCTACCAGATGAATCAACTAATGCAATATCCTCTGCTAATGAATGCCAACTAACTTTTTTATCAGAAGCACCACTGTCACCATCAGGCAAAACAGTTTCTTTCAAAGTAGTACTTTTTCCAACTACCAAGGTCAATGTTGGAGGCCTTATTGTTACACCTGTAACAGGCACAGTAACAGTTACATCAATTATTTTGAAAATCTTAGTAGGATCGATACCTGCAGGATATACTCTAATTTTAGCAGTTCCTTTCTTAATACCTCTTATAAGACCATCATTAACAGTTATAACCTCATCTCCTTCATCAATTTTCCATTCAACAGTTCTATCTGTAACATTAGATGGATCAACTGTTGCTATAACTAGATCATCCTGACCTACTGAAAGTTCCATGAAATAAGTACTTAGTGTTATTTGTTTTGCAGGTACTACTACCTTAACATCACAAACATCATAGATAGAAGTATTATCATTTGAAGTAGCTGTGATAGTTGTAGAACCGCCTCCCACTGCTGTTACAACACCTGTATTAGGATTAACCGTTGCTACTGTGGGTCTAGTTGATGACCATGTTACTGTATCATTTGTTGGAATAGCATCGTTTTCACCTTTTACCGCTACTTCTAAAGGATTTGTAATTTCTCCAATATCTAATGAAAGCTGTTTCTCTTTAACTGTCACTTTTGTTACAGGCTCGACAACATTAACAACACACATTGCCGTATACTTCTCTCCATTTTTCGCCTCAAGTTCAGCAGTAACTTCTGTTACGCCTTTCTTCAAACCATGTACAACACCATTTATAACATTGGCTATAGTTTTATCCTCTGGAGTCCAAATAAGTTTTCCAGTTTCTAATACTGAGGGAGGTTCCACAGTTAATTCTAATCCTCGAGCTTCTCCAACTGGAACTCGCAAGGTTAGTTCATCAAATCCAATTCCAGAAACACCATCTATAACTGTTACAGTATAAGAGTCTGTCTTATGTCCATCACTAGCGATAGCAACAATTTCTACAACACCTACACTATGTGCAGTTACAGCACCTGTTGCACTTACACTTGCAAAAGAAGATCTACCATCATCCCATGTTATTGATTGAGTTGTCGCATTCGCTGGCTCTATAACAGCTTTCAATAATAATATTTCACCAATTTTTAACACATTATTATCGTTCGCATTTTTTGGCTCAATAGTTACTGATTTTACAGGTTCACGAACTTCAACAATACACTCTTCTGATCTAGAGATAGGTGGATCAAGAGGTTTTCCATCAGCATCAACAGTTCCATCAATACTAGTTGCCACAACTCTTGCAAGTCCACCTTTTACAGCATGAACAATACCATCATTACCTACAAATACAGCACTACTTTCATTATCATCATCTATATTAAGAGATTTCCAAGTTACTCCTCTTTCTTGAACAGCTTCTGGAAAAACGGTTGCAGTTAGCTTTTCAGTATCACCTATATCAAGCAACAAAGATATATCAGTAAGGCGTACGTCTGAAACGCGTGGTGTTACTCGTACTCGAATAGATGCAGTTACCTTACTTTCATCTTCAGCAATGGCTACCAAAGTTGTCTCACCAACACCATTTGCAATTATTTGATAAATAGTATTATCAGCATCTGCCCTAGAAGAAGTAGATGACTTTTCTTCTATAGTTGCAACACTTCCATCAAGGCTTTCCCAAGTAATCTTTTTATCGGTTGCATTTCGAGGTAATACAAAAGCTTTTACTTCTCGTGTTTCACCAACAGGAATCTTCCAGTTATTACTATCAACTCGTATTTCTTCTACCAACTCAACAACAGTAAGGTCAAAAGATTTTGTAATAGTTGTATTAGGTATCGTTCCTGTAATTTTTATAGATTCATTAGTTTTTGTTGGTCTAATACCCCTTAAGAATCCATCAATAACACTAGCATAAGTTTCATCAGAAGAATGCCACAAAATAGTCTTATCTACTGCATCAACAGGTAGTACCGTTGCAGGAATTTGTATTCCCTTACCAACAGCTACAGTAAATTTATCAGAGTTAATATGTATCCCTGTTGCAGGCTGAAACACAGTAACACGTGACTGACTAACAACAGAACCGTCATTCGAAGTTGCTATAATAAAACCAGATCCATCGCCCTCAGGACCAAGTCCAACACCTTTAATCATAGCAGTACTCTCATTAATGGTAAAAATAGACGAATCTGAAGGTTGGAACCTTATGGCTTTATCATCTGCATTATCTGGCTTTACAAAGTAGTTTAAAGGAACCTCTTTATCGATTGCCACATATACTGGTGCTACAACAATGTCTTCTACAGGTTGCTTTACAGTGAGAGTAAATGTTTCTTTGATTTTAGGTGTACCATCTGCTTCCCATCCTCCAGACTCAGCCCAGATTGTTATAGTTGCGGAACCTTTTTTCAAAGCTTCAATTTCTCCAGTAAATTCTGCATCACCACTAGTTGATGACATTTTAAGGTCGACAATACTTGAGTCTGATGATTCCCAATGTATTCGCTTGTTCTTTGCAGTAGCAGGCAAAACTTTTGCAACTAGTTGTATTCTCTCACCTACATTAAGCTCATTCTTTATTTGAGTTAGCAATACTCTTTCAACCAAAGGCGTTACTATAACTTCGCAAGTTTTGGTAACACTTAAATCACTTCTAAGAGCAACTTGTACTGTTGTACTACCTGCAGTTAAAGCTTCTATTGTAAGAAAACCATTAGCAGAAGATACAAACTTTGCAATACTTTCATCAAATATTGACCAATGAAGATCAGCATCAGTTACTGTTGCAATCACAGGAACAGGCGTTGTATACAGTGTTCCTTCTTCACCTGGCTCTAACGGAAGCATATATTTATCCAGCAATAAATCTATTGGAGAAACCGTTACTTCAATAGTACATTCTTGTTTAACAGATGGATTATCCTCAGAATAAGCAAAAATATTTGTTTGACCAGCACCTACAGCTGTCACAAAACCTGTTTGTGTAACACGTGCGACGGTATCATCACCTGTATCCCAAACAAGACGCCTATTTATATTATCACCAAGCTCAGGTTCTGGTAATGTTTTAGCTGTTATCTGATGCGTATCTTGATACTTAAGATGTAAAGATGCATCACTAAAAATAATTTGTTTTATAGTTTCCCGTACATGAACAGTAACAGTGGCGGGAGCTATAGTTTCATCAGCCACCGAATACGCAGTAATTTGTATAGAGCCCTTCTCATCAGTAGATTGTAAAGGCTTTACAAAACCGTTGTTATCAACAGACACAATACTTTGATCTCCAGATACCCATTTAATCTTTGGATTTGCTGTTTCTGGCCAAACAAAGGCTTGAATAGCTCTTCCCTCTTCTCCAACATAAAAATGCAATGTATCCTCTGAGTCAAGACGGATACTCGTTGGCTCATCGTAGACTGAAATCGAAAGATAATCAACAAATTGTCCATTCCATGTAGTTACCGTTATTACACTTGTTCCCGGTTTCAAAGCAGTAACAAAACCTGTGCTGCTAACATCAATAACATCAGGTCTACTAGAATTCCAAGAAACACCTCTATTTGTTGCATCTTCAGGATAGATAGTTGGCACCAGTTGTGCTGTACTACCAACTGTTAGTTCAGTCACATTATTGTCTTTGAGTAAGGCAACTCCCGTTACAGGATGTCCTATACTTATCACAGCATGGGCAGCTTTTTTACCATTTAGAGTTTGGGCTGTGATAATAACATCACCAACATCCGATCTTGCAGTAACAGTAACCTCACTTCCAATCAGTACGGGATCTCCGACTATACCTTTTCCTACACGCTCTGAGGTAATGGTTACAAGATTTGAAGCTGTACTCCAAATTACTTCTTGACTTACATCCTCCTCTGCAGGGAAAACAGTTACATTTAATTTAATTGCTTCATTAGGTCTAAGATTTAGAGCAGCTGGATGAATTTCTAGCTTTTCTACCTTTTTTGTTACCGTAACGGTACAAATTTCTGTCTTTTTGCCACCATGTGCATCAACAGCTGTAACGACTATATCAGTTGTTCCAACTCCGACCGCAGTTACATAGCCATCAAAACCTACAGAAGCAACTGTTTTATCATTTTGATCCCAGGTTAAATCAACTGCTTCTCCTTCAGGTGGTTGCGGTAAAACTCTTGCACTTAATTGTCTAACATCTCCAATTTCCATAGCAAGGGTTGTATGATTTAACTCAACCTCAGCTATATCCCATGGTACATTAACAGTACAAGATTGTGGAGGAGCAGCACTACCAACCGCATAAACAGTTATTGTAGCAGTACCTGCACGATGCGCATTTACAAGACCCGTTGCATTATCAACAGATGCAACCTTTTCATCACTTGAAACCCATGAATAACCACGACTTACTTCAACTACATCACCGTTAGAAGACAATCCATGTACTTCAAGTTGATAAGGTTTGCTTCCTACACGCAAAGAAAAAGAATCACTTGGTGTAAGTATCAATGAATCTACAACTTGTGCTTTTACATCTATCACTGCTTCAGCCTTATAACTACCATCAAATGTCGCTACTTCTACTCTTCCCTGTCCTACAATAAGACCTGTTACAGAACCTGTATCAGTGTCTACCGCGATTACAGAAGGAGTGAGCGATTTCCATGTAATACGCTTATCTTCTGCTTCTATAGGAATCACTCGTGCTGACAATACAACTGTTTGATTAACGCCTACTTCTTTAATAGAAGAATCTATCTCCACCCCTGTTGCAGGACCTACAACTACAACCTTACATACAGAAAAAACAGAGTTCTCTGGAACACTAGGGTCTTTTGAAACCGCAGTAATATATGTCGTACCAGGCCCTATTGCGGTAATAACACCAACTCTTTGATCAACCTCTGCAATATCACCCGCAGCCGAAGCAAACCATACTTCCTTATTTGTTACATCCTTCCCTGTTGAAGATTCTGCCTTTGCAACTAATGATTCAATTTCACCAACTTTAAGTGAAATTTCATAGGAACTCAAAGTAACATGAGTAACAGAAACGATTGGTTCTACAACATCAAAAATAAGAGTATCATAAATAAGCTCATTATCATCTGATTTTGCAGTAATCCGAACAATTCCTTTCTTTACACCTGTTACAACACCATCTGTAACACTTGCATAATTTTCATCAGAAGTTTCCCATTTTATCTTCTTATTGGCAGCATTGACAGGTTTTATAAGACCTTTTAAGGTAAGCATCTTTCCTTCTTCAACAAAAGGGGCATCCCCATATTTTTCTTTATCATAAGTAATTTCAATATTCTTCACCGTTTCAAGAATAATAACAGTTATCTGAGCTTTAACAGCTGGATTAGTACTACTAGAAACACTTACAACCGTAGTTCCCGCTTTTAGAGGAAGAATAACTCCATTCGTAACAGTAGCGACACTAGTAATAGTTGACTTCCAGTCTAATTGCTCTGGAGTATAATTATCAGGAGATATCTTAGCTCCTAAAATTTTACTTCCTCCATTTACTGGAAAAGAGAGAGGTGCAACAATGACATTATCACTATCATCTGTAATAGAAAGTGTTTCTATAGGTTGTACAATTTCTATTGTATGACTGACTGTCTTTTGTGCACCTTGTGCACCAGCCTTAGCCGTTACCGTTACAGATCCTTTAATTCCACCTGCGGTGAATTGTCCATCCGTAGTAATAGTAGAGCCTGTACCTCCATCAGAGGTCATCTCCCACTCAACAGAACCATACGTTGTATCAGCTGGATGTAAAACTACACTGAGCGTTTGACGTGTCTTAACATTCATTCGGGTAGGTGCATTATCAGCAATAGTAATGCTTTCTACAGGTAACACAACGGTAATGGTGATAGACCCACTTACATTTGACCCATCTGTTGCTGTTGCTGTTACAATAGAAGTTCCTGGTTTTTGACCAGTTACAACACCTGATGAAGATACCGACACTGCATCAGTAGTATGAGCCCAGTCAAGTTTCTTTATTGACGCATCTTGAGGCTCTATATAGTGTTGTAAAGTTATAACTCCACCGACAGACAAAATAGGATTAGATCTGCTAGAATCTGGAACTTTAAGCTCTATTTTAGTTATTGGTTTTACTACAGTTACTACAATAGAATCACGCTTAGTAGAATCATAATCTGATATAACAGTAATTGTTGACGATCCTTCCGTTGTTGCAGTAAAGACAGCACCTGTCATCTTACCAACATCTTCATTGGAAGACTCCCATCTCACACCAGAGTTTGTAGCATTTGAAGGTTGAACATCTGCATTCAACCTCAATACTGCAGTTCCACCGTTAGACAATAGGATTGTTGTTGATAGTGGTGGTGTTATGGTAACACTACTTACAGGTACAGGGACGGTAACATGACAAGTCGAATATACAGCAGGATTATCTTTTGAACTTGCAGTAATTACAGCCGTTCCAAAGTTTTTAGCAGTAACAACACCATAGTCGTCAACTTGCACGAAAGAAGTAGCAGAAGAGTGCCACTTTACTTCTTTATTTGTTGCATCTGCTGGCTCTATAGTCGCTACCAAAGTTGCGGTATTACCTTTTAATACAGTAAGCTTTCCATAATTAGCCACTACTCCTTCTGGTAGAGAGTCAGGGGCATCAGTATTCAAAGAGAGTCCAGTAACATCTTTAGAAACTGTAATACTGATAGTATCAGAGTAAATCTTATCACCATCTTGTGAGACTGCAGTAATTGTTGCCGTTCCATGACCTAAAGCAGTAACCTCACAGGTATATCCAATATCATCACCAGGAACAGAAGAGTTTGGAATAGCAACCGTTACAAGAGACGTATTACTACTATACCACTGTGCTTTTCTTTCAGTTGCATTTACTGGTGCAAACTCAAGAGTTAATCTCTCTTTAGAATGAAGCTTTAACGTTAGACTATCAGCCCCACCATTAATTTTAATATCTGTAACTGGAACAGGTACCGTTACAGTCGAAGTAGCTGTTATATTTCCATCTTTTGATTTTGCTACTATTACAGCAACACCAGGACTTTCAGCTTTAATCATACCATACTTATTTACACTTACAGTCGTTTCCTCAGTTGAACTCCAATCAATATTTGTATTTGAAGGTTGCTTATCCCCGCCTCCATTGAAAATTGAATCTATGTATGCAGTTTTACCTTGATCAAGTATCAACGATGCAGGCTTAAGTTCAAGTTTCGTTACAGGCTCTGCTACTTTTACAGTACAGAAAGCTTTTTTAGATCCATCAACAGTAGTTGCTGTTATAACGGCCTCACCAGATCCTGTATTAGCCGCGGTAATAAGTCCAGAGTCTTCATCTATGTAAACAGTAGAAGGATTACTACTAGACCACTTAACTGTCTTAATTGATGCATCAAGAGGTCGAACGGTTTCTTCCAGCTTATAACTTGAGTTATTAGGTATTGTTACCTTTTCCTTATTTAAAGTTACTCCTGTTACAGCTTTAATAACTTCAATTTCTTTTTGTATAGTTTTTCCACCATCAGCAGTTGTTAAAACTATTGAAGTGCGTCCTACTGTTTTTGCAAGAATAACTCCATCTTTAGTAATGCTAGCTATAGTAGGATGAGTTGATTTTATATCGACTGTTTTATTTGTTGCATCTGTTGGCCATACAGTCCAAAGCACTTGTGTTGTCTTACCAAGATATAAAAACTCTTTGTTTGCAGAATTAACAAATGATATACCAGTTACAGGCTTATATTCTTTAACAGTAATTACACAGTCATTAGATTTTGCATCACTTAGAGGTACATGACTCTCTCTTGCTGTTATAGTTACAAGCTTTGATGTAGCTTTCAAAACACGAACATAGCCATTATTTACGCTTACAACAGTCTTATCACTAGAATCCCAGACAATATTCTCATTAACCTTTCCATTAGGCAATATAGAAGCAGTTAATTGCTTAGAATCACCTATAGTCATAGAAAGATTATTCTCACTTATAAAAACACCCGTTGAAGGCCTTGGTACAGTAACAGAACAAATTGCTTTTTTTATTGTACCATCGCGCTCTGTTATTGATGCTGTTATTTCTACAGTTCCATATTTTAAAGCTTTTACCCGTGCAGGTCCACTCATAGTAACAGTAGAATTATCAGAGCTGTGCCAATTTATTATCTGAGCATCAGCCCAGTCTGGTACTATCTTGGAAGTGAGTGTTTTCTCTTCATTAATTTTCAAAGATACAAAGTTATCATCAAGATAAAATTCTGTAATAGGTTGTGCTACTGTAACGGTACAAGTAGGCATCTGAATAGAAGGAGAAGAGCGAGTTAATTTTGCTTGAATTGTAGCCTTACCTGGTTTAATAGCAGTTATTTCAACCCGACCATCTTTATCAAAAACAAGACTTACAACTCCATCAGGATCCTTAACATCCCAAGTAATATCATTTTCAAAATCAATATAAGCACCAAGCGGAAGCACCGTTGGAGTTAACACCCCAAAGCTTTCAGCTTCAATACGTGTATCTAATATCATTGAGTTAATATTAAAGAAAAGATCTGTAGGTGCAGGCTTAACATCTATAGTATACCAGTCTTTTTGATCTGAACCATCCATTGCATAAGCAGTAATAGTTGCCGTACCAACTTTAAGGGCTTTAACCTGACCTGTATGTTGATCAACATCTACAGCACGGGCATTATTTGTTGTCCAAAAAAGATTTTTGCTAGTTGCATTATCTGGCAGAACAACAGGCAACCAAGCAGATTCACTACCAACTGCCATATCTCTTTCACGTGCAGTAAAGACAATTTTCTTAACAGGTTGTTCTATAGTAATTGATTGTACTATTAATTTTTCTGGATTATCTGAAGAAGCAGCTGTTAATTGAACTGGTGTTCCCTCCGCAGTTGCTCTATTTGCCCTTACTTTTACTTTACCACCTTCCATTCGAGTAAGCGTAACAGCTGTGTTGTCAGTAGTAGTCCAATCAATAGAAGAAGGAGCTCCTTCTGGTAGCACCATAGCGGCAAATTCAATCTCATCGCCTACGTTCATTGTATCGATTGTTTGAGTAAATTGAACACTCGTAACAGCTCTTTTAACGGTTACAGAACATCGTTTACTTTTAATCTCATCAACCTGAGCCCAAATTTTTACATCTTCGTTAGTAGCAGTAGGTTTTAATGCCGTAATATACCCTGAGTTCATATCAATATTAACAATAGACTGATCACTTGAATACCAACGAACCGTTTTATTTGTTGCATTTTCAGGAACAAGAATTTCAGTAAATTTAATAGGATCAGAGTCAACATACATTTCATATGTATCATAATTCAAAAGAATATTAGTAAGTGGCACATCGACTGTAACAGAATATTCTGCTTTAAGATCAGGATTATCACGAACAGCTGGAGTTGCTGTAATTATAATAGGCACAGTTGAAGGTTTCAAAGCTCGTATTACACCCTTTTGTGTAACACTAACAACAGTTTGATCACTTGACTCCCAGTTAACAACAGAGTTTTCCTTTGTTGCATATGAAGGTGCTAATACAAAATCTAAATCTCGTGATGTATTAAGGTCAAGAGGTTTTTCTTGAGTATTAATTGTAATATTCGTAACAGTAGGAATTGGTTCAATTTTAAACGTTCCAAGTAAATTACCTAAATCATCTGTTACAGTAATTTCAGTCTTTTCAAAGTCACCGACAATTTCTATTGTATTAGTTGCTTCAATCTCCGTCGTTGATGGAGTATCAACAGTAACTATGCTTCGATTAGCTGACGTCCATGTAAGTGTATTAATAGTTGCATTAACAGGTTTTATGCTTGCATTTAAAGGAATACGATCACCTTTTTTAGCACGTATAGTCGCCTGAGGATTTAAGACTACAGAATTTATTGGAATTTCAATATCAATTAACCATATAACAGCAAAGGAAGGATTCTCATCCGATTGTGCCGAAATAGATACCCTGACACCTGATGCACCAGGTTGAACAGTTACCACTCCAGCTTCTACCTTTGCAACACTCTCATTACCTGATATCCAGTGAATTTTTTTATTAGTTGCATCAAAAGGCTCTACTGCCGCTGATAATGTAGTCGTATCTCCAGGCATCAAACGTAATGATTCCGTAGTAGGACTGCTAATTGCTTCAAAGTGAGAAAGAGCTTTTATTCCTGTTACAGGCTGAATTACCGTTACTTTAATGGTAGTTGATATTTTCATATCTTCTAAAGATGCAACCGTAATTATTGTCTCTCCAACATTGATTGGTTTTAGTGTTTTCTTTTCATTTTCAGAACCTGTGATCTCTATAATACCAGGAGGGTTACTGGTCCACAATAAACCTTTCTCTGTTGCATCAAGTGGTAATACCACAACAGAAGCATCAAGAGTTTCACTCATTTTAAGCTGTATATCACTTATAATCGGCTTTACTTCCGTTACAGGTGTTGAAATATTAATTTTCCATTCTGTATACTTATCTGGATTAGAAGAAGAAGTCGCTCTAATAATTACAGGAGGTCTTGCCCGTGTGCGGCGTACTGCATCTACTTTAGGTGCATGCGCTATGATTGTTACAAAAGAAGAATTAGTTTCATCTTCTTTTATAGTTGTAACACTCTTATCCGTTGTTGTCCAAACAAGCTTCTTATCAGTTGCCCCAAGAGGAAGAATACTTGAATTCAACTGAATGCGACCTTTCGTAGGATGATCAGGAAAAAGATGAACTTCCTCACCCTCAGGTGAAAGACGCGAAACATCAGTAACAGGCTCATTTACAAAAACCTTAAAGGTTTGTTTACCCTTAGAAGGTATTATAGATGTAACAGTTACCGTCGTTTCACCAGTTCCAACTGCTTTTATTGTTTTTCTATGATTATCACCAGTATCTATAATTTCTATAATACCTGATCTATCTGGCTCCCAAAAAAACTCTGGAGCTTTTGCACCAACTGGCGAAATGATTAAAGAAACGTCTTTCGTATTGCCAACACCTTCATCAAATTTTAAACCTTCAACAGGAAGATTTGGCACAAAGCTATCGAAAGTGGGCTTAACAAGTACCTTGCATTCTTTAAATTTAGTGGGATCTCCTACAGAGGTTGCTCGAACTTTAGTGTCGCCAGCACTCTTACCAATGATAGTAACGGAACCATTTTCATTTTCTCTAAGTTCTACAGTAAAACTGTTCTGAGTAGTCCAGTTCACTTTTTGATTTGCACCACTAGGCGTAATTTCAGCAGATAACGTTACTTCAGCTTCACCAAGAGTAAATTGTATATCTTCACTATTTAAATCAATTTTTTCAACAGCTTGTATTACTTTTACCAAGATAGGATCAGAACGTACTTCTCTACCAGTATCACTAATATTAACAGCTGTAATCTTTGCTTCTCCAACACCTTTAGGAATAAGTCTACCATTAGATTCAATATCGACAACAGAGCCTCTAGAAGTTTCCCATGTTACAGTTCCGCTTGGTTCAACTTTAGCAGTAAGTACAACAGAATCATCTCCAACTACTAAATCAGTAATAGAATCAGAATTAATTGTTACCTTTGAAACAACAACAGGAGCTGGAACAACCTTTACGTAAAATTTGGGATCAAGATTATTGCCTTCAAAAGGTAAACCAGTCTTATCATCAACTACATAGATATATGTCTCACCAATCCCCTTAGCAACAACCTTTCGTGACATCTTATCATAGACAGCAACAGAACTCCTTGAGCTAAGCAGCAACACTCGATTCATATCTACCTCTTGAGGACGAACAAATACGTCAAGAGCATAAGTAGACTCATCAGATAAACCACCTAAAATTAGCTGATGAGGATTACTTTGACTATTATCATCAATACCATTAAAGCGAATAACAATAGGTTCAACAGGAGGAATAGTCTCTTTTACTTTAATGATAAAATCTGTTTCTACTGGCTCACTACCAGGAGCACTACCTGCTGCAGTAGCTTTAATTGCAAAGTTTCCAGCTCTTCTTGGTACAAACAAGTTTCCTACAAATAAATTTTCATTTGTTCTCCACTCATTAGTTACTGACCATTTTATTGTTTTATCTATTGCTTCTTTTGGTAGGATATCAATATAGTTCAAAAGATTAATAGGGTCTGAGTTTTCATAGATCTCTATCAAACTGCTAGTTGCTTTTAATTCTTTAACAAACTTAGTATCAGAAACAACTATTTCAAAAGTATCTTTTATATTTCCTGACGTAGCGGTAATTTTTGCA
>JBOFSR010000092.1:0-15415 GCA_051651645.1 Treponemataceae bacterium
CTATCACAGTCATGATGAATTTGTCAGAGGAAAAAGCCACGTTAATGGCATTGAAAATTTTTGGAGTTACGTACAAGTACGTTAAGCAAAACGGCGACTAGCAAAATTTAATGGTTGTAATTCTGATAGTTTTGTGATACACTCAAAGGAATGCGAATTCAGATATAATCATCGCAGTGATGATTTATTTACAATCATCAAAAATATGGTAAAGTTTTCCTGATTTTGCTAGTCAAGAACCTTACAAAATAAATCCCAATATATCCCGTCAAATCCCACCTTTTCTCCGTTATTCTTAAATCTATTCTCTTGCTTTATCATCCACAAGCATTACAGACCGCATTAAAAACTGTACATAAATTACAATGAGGGCATTGAGTATTCCTTAAGTTAAAAAAGCTACGCTAAAATTTCTTTAATGGCTTGCAAAAAATCAGGGTATTTTGTAAAAGTTTTGTACTGTGCATATTCTTTTGCAATATGCTCTGGGGGACAAAATAAAAATCCGTTTTCTGCTTGGGCAATCATTGCAAGGTCGTTAAAAGAATCACCTGCCGCAATTACCTGCAAGCCCATTGATTGAAACGCCTTAACTGCATGAAACTTGCCGTTTTCTTGGCGAAGCTTGTAATCAATAATATTCTGGGAGCCGTCAATGACGAGTGAGTTGCAAAAAATTGTAGGAAAGTTCAATTTTTTCATTAAGGGCTGGGCGAACTCAGCAAAGGTATCTGACAAAATAACAAGCTGACACAAACTTCGAAGCTCTTGCACAAAATCAAAGGCTCCGTCAAAGGGATCAATTGTTTTAATAACATCTTGAATATCGGGCAAGCCAAGTTTGTGTTCTTTTAATAGAGCAATCCGCTTTTTCATCAAAACATCGTAGTCGCTAATGTCGCGCGTTGTAAGAGAAAGTTCCTGGATTCCCGTTTTTTTTGCAACGGCAATCCATATTTCAGGCACTAAAACGCCTTCTAAATCTAAGCATGTAATAATCATAAGTCCTCCAAGCCAAGCATAGCAAATTTACGGTTTTTGAGCAATCGTGCATTGTGGACAATAAATTTGGGATGCAGGCTGCGTTAGCTGGTGAAGCGGTATACTTTGCGTAGCAAAGATTCAAGCGGAAGCAGCGACGTCATTTAGCGTGTTTCGCTAAATGAGGAAACGCCCATACAGGAATCTTACTGATCACAGGGAGGATAGGTGAGGTATTCCATTTTCACGTTGCGAAGAGCCATAAAAAATCGGCCTTTTCGGCGGGAGTTTTGGCGAGCGTGCTCAGACGGCTGGAAGGCATATGACGGGCTTGTGCTAAATGGATATGATCACTATCGAGTCTATCACAGTCATGATGAATTTGTCAGAGGAAAAAGCCATGTTAATGGCATTGAAAATTTTTGGAGTTACGTACAAGTACGTTAAGCAAAACGGCGACTAGCAAAATTTAATGGTTGTAATTCGGATAGTTTTGTGATACACTTAAAAGAATGCGAGTTCAGATATAATCATCGCAAGGATGATTTATTCACAATCATCAAAAATATGGTAAAGTTTTCCTAATTTTGCTAGTCAAGAACCAAAATTATTACCTTTCAGTTAGGCTTCCGAATTTTTCTATTGACTGTTTTGCTTTTTTTTGTAACAATAAAAATAATGTCTTTTAATATGCTTATTAATTTAATTACAAAAAAATCACTGTTTTTTCTTACTTTTACTCTGTTTGTATGTATAAATATTTTTTCTCAAGATATTTTGACAGCGAGTGTTTTTTTTCAATCAGTTTCAGAAAAATATGGAAGTATTAAAGATTTCGAAGCGTCTCTAAAAATAGTTGCAAATCGATCAGAGATGATTTCAAAAATGTCATTCAAGCGTCCCAATTTATTGAGAATTGATTTTTCAAAACCTGATACACAGACGATTGTTTTTGACGGATCTCTTTTAAAAATTTATTTGCCAGATCAGCGTGCCATTTTAAATCAGTCAGTTTCTGGTTCAAGTGCAACAGGTGGAATGAATCTTGCAACTCCGCAGGGATTGGTTTTAATGAGCCGTTATTACACCATTGCGTATGAAACAGGACAAAATGCTGTGCCTCTTGAAGAAGGAAGCGCGGAGCAAGTTATTAGGCTGACACTCGGAAGAAAAAATACATCTGAAGTTTTTAGAAGAATTCGCCTTTCTGTTTCTGCGGATACAAAATTAATTCGTAGAATTGAAGCTTTAACAACTGCAGGCGATACGATTATTTTTGACTTTACCAATTATAGAATTAATACAGGAATTCCTGATATGCGTTTTATATATGACGCCCCAACATCAGCAAATAATTATAATAACTTTTTATACTCAGAATAAGGAAGAATATGCAAAGCTTTGGAGAAACATTACGAGAAGCTCGTGAATCAAGAGGAATTGATTTAGACCGAGCCGCACGCGAGACAAATATTTCTAAAAAATATTTAAAAAGCTTAGAAGAAGAATTATTAACTATGTTCCCTGGGGAAGCATATTTGGCAGGTTTTTTGCGAAACTACGCTGACTATCTTGACTTAGATCCTGAGAGTATTGTTAATCTTTATAAGGCTGCAAAAATTCAAGAATCTCCTGTGCCTGAAGCCTTGTTAAAAAAAACGCGTAAAAAATTAACTCCGCTTGCAATAATTGTTTTGGCAGCTTTTTTTTCAATTTTGTTTATTACAATAGCAACAATCACTTATGTGAACTATGCACAGTCAAAAAAGCAGGTGTTTGTCCCTTTAACACGCACAGAAGTTGAGACATATCATTTAACTAACTCCCCTATTCAAAAGCGTTTATATCGCGGTGATAAAATTATCCTTCCTTTTGAGGATGGTGAGATAACACTGACGGTAGGCGAGACACTTCGTACGCTTAGTTTGCTTGCTCCCTCTGGCGTTCAAGTTATTGAGCTTGGTGAAGAGGTTGACTTGGATATTGATGGAAATACAGGCGGAGAGGTAACGATTTTTCTTTCGGATATTTCTTCTGTTGATGAGGGACGCGGTGCTGAGGTGCAAATGATGCTTTCGCAAGGCTATGCGTACGTTAACGAAAATCCTGTAGCTGAGACACCAATTGAAGTTGAAACTAATAATAAATCGATACGGCGATCGGTCATTTTTGAAGGTGGAACGGCGTATCCTGTTACGGTAAATGTTACCTTTCGTGGTTCGTGTCTGTTTCGCTATGAAGCTGATCGAAAAGAGCGTGTTGAGCGATTTTATGCAAACAATGAAACGCTGAGCATTCAAGCTAATAATGGGATTAGGATTTGGTCTTCAAATGCGAATTCAACAAAGCTTCAAATAATGGGCGGTGGACGAACCGTTGAGCTTGAAGCAGGCCGGCAAGGGCATGTTGTTGTACAAGATATAAAATGGATTAAAGATGAAGATGGCAAGTTCCGTCTGGTGGTTTTAGCGGTTGAGTAATATCCAATTTTTTCTTGACCAACATGGCTGTGCGAAAAATCAAGTTGATGGCGAGTTAATTATTACTAAACTTCTTGAAAAAGGATTTTCTCGTACGGAAAATCCCGCCGATGCAAATCTTATTATTGTTAATTCCTGCGGATTTATTGAGGATGCAAAAAAAGAATCAATTGACGCCGTAATTGATTGGAAAAATCAGTATCCGAATGCAAAAATCCTTTTAGCGGGCTGTCTAGCGGAGCGATATCATACCGAGTTACAAGAAAGTCTGCCTGAAGTAGATGGATTTTTTGGTAACGGCGATGTTTTGCAAGTTGCTGCGGCTGTCGATAAACTTTTTACTAAAAAAGAAATAAATACTTTTTTTCCGCAAGTTTCGGTAAGTGCGGGGGAGCGGAAAACGTTCTTGTCGTATCCTCGCAGTGCCTTTGTAAAGATCACTGAAGGCTGTGATAATAAGTGCACATATTGTGCTATTCCCTTAATAAGAGGAAATTTGCGTAGTCGCTCAATTGCAAGTATTGTTGATGAAATTAAACAACTACTCAGTCAAAATATTTTTGAATTTAATTTAATAGGGCAAGATTTAGCCTCATACGGCTGCGAAAAAACTTTTTCTGATAATCAAATTAACGATCAAAAAAGCCCACTATATTTTTTATTAAAAGAATTATCCAAAATAGAAGGCGATTTTTGGATTCGATTGCTCTACATTCATCCTGACCATTTTCCCCTTGAAATTTTAGAATTAATTCAAAAAGATAAACGCATTTTGCCGTATTTTGATATTCCCTTCCAGCATGCAGATGAGTTAATTTTGAAAAAAATGAATCGAAAGGGCAGTTTTGAAAAGTATACCCAGTTAATTTCAAATATAAAAAATATGTTGCCGTCAAGCGTAATACGAACAACTTTTTTGGTGGGCTTTCCAAGTGAGACAAACGAGAACTTTCAGCTGTGTGCTGATTTTCTTGCTGCTATTGAGCCTGACTGGTCTGGTGCTTTTGCATATAGCAAAGAAGAGGATACGCCTGCCTATTTTTTTAAGCCTGCGGTTTCAAAAAAACTTGCACAGGAGAGAAAAAAACAGCTAGAAGATTTGCAAGATGCAATTACAGAGAAACGTCTGAAAAATCATGTAGGAAAAAAATACTCCGTTTTAGTGGAGGAAATTTTACCACCAAATGATGAGGATGACTCAGATATTATTTATGCAATTGGGCGATGCTGGTTTCAAGCTCCCGATGTTGATGGAATCACTGTTGTTCGCTATACTCAGGCAGATAAAAATTCTTCAGTTGTTTTTGCAGGGGCAGTAATTGAGGTAAAAATCACAGAGTCAGATGGCTCTACCTTGCAATCAATTTTGTTATAGTCTTGTGCAAGCTGGATTTTTTTTACGAATAAAATAATTTGTACGACAAATTGGATTATATGCACAGTTTTTACACGTCTCTTTTGTCAATTTATAGGGCGTTTTCACTGTCAAATCAAAATTATTAACATCGCTATGATAATTTGAACATTGTTTCTCAAAAAAATCTAGTGTTGACTGATACGACTCTCTCGTATCTTTGCTTTTTTCATCAGCCTTAATAATAAAAACCGATGAGGCGGAATTTATGCTAAAAAATAGAGCATTTTCGCAACAAGATTTTTTATTTTCGCTTTCATAAAGATGAATATAGCTGGCCATTTGAAAATCTATGAGCGGATTGTCACTTTCTGAATCATACGAGCAATCCTTTTTTTTGGGCGTAGAGCTTTTCTTAAAATCAATAATTGTTATATTTTCGCCGTTTCCGTCGCACAGGATATTGTCTATAAATCCATTAATTAAATAAGCTTGATTTGTTGGTTGATTTTCGTATTTTTTCTCAATTTCGTGGACAAAAAAACCTTGAAAACTTTTTATAAGCTGATTGATTGTTGGTAGTAAAATTCGAAAAAAATCAGTCTCTTTAGATTCAATCAATTCACGTTGCTGGGGGTCTTGCAAACTTTTTTCTTGTTGTGAAGCTTCTGTAATCGCCTCCTGTAAGAAAAGTTTATATTTGTCGATAGTTGCACTTTGCAAAGGCTTTTTTGTGTCTTTTATTTTTTCAAAAAATAATCTCAAAATCATATGATAAAAGGAGCCTATGTCGCGGGAATTTAATAATTCATTTGAGGTTTCAGGATATGGAATTGCTAAAATATTTTGGAAAATCCATTTCGTCGGGCAGGTAAAATATGCTTTCAAGTCGCTTGCAGAAATTTTTAATTTATCTTCTTTATATTTTTTTGCCGTGATGAGGCTTTCAATTTTCTCCGCAGGACTTTGAGTATCTGAAAATAGATTTTCTAAGTCTTTTTTGAAATTCAAGCCTGTACTATTTTTAGGAAACAAAAATTGATTCTCGTATGTGATTTTTTCAGCGTTCCCTGTTTCCTTTTTGCTAAAAAAATTATGCGGATTTTCCTCTTGGGTAAAAGTTTTTTTTGCGTAGCTAAAAATTGTCTGGTTTTGAGAAAATGTATATGATTTTAAAAAATCAGTAGAGCAGTTTCTGTCTGCTAAATTATTTTCATCTTTAATTTCTGAAGGAAGAAAAGAATATTTTTTTACAACCACGTTGACTGCATTTTGGTTGCAACTTAACACAAAATGATATTTAAATGGCGTTGTTGCAGCAATTTTGTAAGGAAAAATATGAACGCCCAAGTCCTCTGTTTTTGGCTGATACTGAATATCATTTAAATATTGAACGAAAAAATTTAATGGACTTTGCGGAATATATGACGTAAGCATTTCTTCAAGATCAATAAGGTAGCGAAGTTCCTCTACACAACGACTTAAAATCATATTAGCTTTGCTGTCTTGCTCCGTCAATAAATCTTTTTCAAAAAAAGTTTTGCGAAATTCAAAATAGGCGTCAAGAATATGAGAAAATTTTGTTGCCTTTCCAAACTGATTGAGAATTTGAGCTATTGTGTCAAAGTGATTTTTTAATCGTACATTCAAAGCACTTTTTTTTCTGTAAAAAAATGCGTCATTCCATGAAGAGTTAATCCTGCTGTCATTTTTATAGGAGCATATACAATTATTTTTCAAGCCAAAAGCGACGAGCAATTTATTTTTTTGCTTGATATTTTCATCCCATGCAAGTTGCTCATTTAAAAGCAGTGATTTCATGCTGTCAAAAGAAAATTTATTTGAAATACAATTTTGAATCAGCGTAAAAAGATTTCCTGCTTGATAACTGCCTAGTTTTTTTCCCGATTGCAAAACAAACGGAATACCATAGAGTGAAAAATCGCGTGAAAGATAGGGAAAAAATGTCTCGTGGTCAGGTATGTTTACGGCAATATCGGTAAAGCTAATTTTATTTTCATGGTGGAGTTTTAAAATTTGATTACACAGCGATTTTATTTCTTCCCTTGAATTTTGATATTCCTGAATTGTAAGTTGCGGCTCATAATCCTCCACCGTAACCAAAAACATATTTTTTTCACCTTGGATTTTTTTTTCATACTCGTAAAAATCCTGTATAAGCTGTGGCATGAAAATAAAGTAGGTATTCTCATCTGCTTTGCTTTCTAGGTTTTGCCAGCTTGGCTCAAAAAGGTTAAAGTTTTTCAAAAACAATTCATACTTTTTTTTGATGCTAATGTAATCGTGAAAATCGCTTGCCTGATTATCAAAAGTGATTTTATCTAAAATTATCAGCTGGGGTAAAATATCGCTCAGCCATGAAACAAAAGATGATGAAGAGTCAAGGTATTTGGGTGAAATGAGCGATTGCAAAAAGGAGGATTTTTTATTTTCTGCGATGAGGCTTTCTGCAAAAAGTTTACGAATCGCAGCATTTACAGGATGGTTTAATGTTTGTTGGTTTGAAAACTTTGTTCTTTTTAAAATATCCCACGGCATAAATTGTAGGGCTGGAAAGGCTGTAATATCTGTGTTGAGCAGAGTAAAATCAGCCCAACAGTCAGTTGCAATTTGTGTTGGAAAAACAAATATGGCGTGCGGATTTTTAATATTTTCTATAATAATTTTTTTTATGGCATCCATTGTGCTATATTTTACCACAAAAAAATGAAAAGCGGTAGGACTTCTTGCAAAAAACCACCGACAGAAAAATCTATCGATGGTTTTAAGTTTTGAGAATTGCTACGGAAAACTGCTACAAGTTATTTTCAGTCACTTTTTTGCTAAATACGCTTTTACTCATAAAGATGATAAAGCAAATTCCCGCAAAAATAATTCCTACAGGATATGAAATTGTTGTAGATAATCTAAAGCCTTCATCTGCTTGTAAGAGGTATGTTGCACTAACCGCACTCATAAAGGTTGCAGGAATTAAAGCAATCCAGTAAAAATATTTTTTTTGTGCCAAATATACCGAGCTTGCCCACAGAGCAATCATTGCAAGTGTTTGATTTGACCACGTAAAATATCTCCACACAATTTGATAGTCCACAAGTGAAAGAGCCACTCCGCAGAGCAATAAGGGCACTGCAATGCTCAGTCTTTTCACAATATTTTTTTGATCAATATGGAACCAGTCAGCAATAGTTAGCCGAGCACTTCTAAAAGCGGTATCGCCAGAGGTTATAGGACAAATGATTACTCCAATAAGGGCAAGTACTCCACCAACAGGACCCAAAAGATTGATTGAAATATCATACACAACACCGCCAGGGCCTTTGAACATTTGGAGGGCGTCAAATAACCCTTGCGATGAATTATAAAAAGCTGTTCCTGCAGCTGCCCACACGAGGGCGATTGCTCCTTCAGCTACCATTGCTCCATAAAAAATCTTTCGGCCATCTTTTTCTGAACGGCAACATCGTGCAATAATCGGCGACTGTGTTGCATGGAAGCCTGAAATAGCACCACACGCTACTGTAACAAACATTAATGGCCACACTGGAGCGTTTTGAGGATGTATGTTTTTAAAATCAATCTCAGGGATTGTTATGCCTTGAAAAAAGATTCCTCCAATAACACTGATTGCCATTGCAATTAAAACCAAGCCTAAAATAGGATAAAATCGTCCAATTACTTTGTCGATGGGCAGTGGAGTTGCAAGAAAATAATACCCAAGAATGATTGCCATCCAAATACCTGCTTTGAGAGGAGTTATTTGCGAAAGGAGGGCAGCAGGGCCTGCAGAAAATACTGTTCCGCAAAGCACTAAAAGAACAACTGAAAAAATTCGCATAACTTGCTTCATTGTAGAGCCAAGGTATATCCCTACAACTTCAGAAATACTTGAGCCATTGTGTCTCATTGAAATCATTCCACCAAGATAGTCATGGACGGCACCTGCAAAAATAGAGCCAAAGGCAATCCATAAAAATACTTGCGGCCCCCACAGAGCTCCAAGTATTGGCCCGTAAATTGGCCCTAATCCTGCAATATTTATCAGCTGGATTAAAAAGGATTTAACCGTTCCAATTGGCACGTAGTCAACGCCGTCTGCATTTTTGATTGCTGGAGTTGGCTCATCAGTTGGTTTGATAACTTTTTCGACAACTTTACTGTATGTAAAGTACCCAATAATTAAGACCCCAAGGGCAATAAAAAAAGAAATCATACACACCTCCAAAAAAAGGTTTTGTCTAGTAAGTTCTTTTTTGCATTTGAAATTCAAATCTTACTAGTTTTTTGATGATTATGAATAAACTATCTTTTGATAATTTTATTCATCTAGGCACTTCACAAGTATACTGATAATTTTTTCAATTTTCAAATATTTGGTAAAAAAATTAATTTCTTTGCAAATTTTATTCGGAATCAACTCTAATAGGAATGATTTTCTTTGTGTAGCCATACTTTTGCATCCAAGATGAAATAGATGTATTAAAAATGAAATCACTTTCCGTCGTCAAACCTTGATCTTGCACGGTATTATTTTCTTCTTTTGAAATAATTATTTCTTCAAGATTATTTTTCTCTGCTTCTATGAACATATTTACTAAATATCTATCAGAATCATTTTTTAAAAACTGACTGTCGGAAAATCGGTTTAAATTTATATTGATAAAAAAGACTAACAGCGTGGGAACCAAGATAATTGCCATAAAAGATTTTTTTTCGGCATGATTTAAAATTGCGAGTAAAATTCCTACCGAAATAAAAATCAAACAAGAGGTATAGCTTGCCATTATAAAGGAAAAAGCACAAACTCCTAAAAGTCCTGTAAAAATAAATGAAAAGGAAATATAGTCCTCTTTTGTTATTTTTTTCGTTTTTAAAAATTTGCTTATATAAAAAATAGTAAAAATAATACCAGCTACAAAAATACAAGAAATAAGAAGCGACTGATCAAGAAATACATGAGATAAACGCTTTGTCATAGAAATATTTGACTCGGAGATAATTTCTTTTTGCCAGCGTCCGCGTGCAGAAAAAAGTGCATTAATTGAAAATGCTATTGTAGTCAAAATAATATTCACAAACAATAAGATAAGCAAATATGAAGGGATTTTTTCTTTTGTTTTTAGGAGCACCGTTTTTGCTGATAATATATAATAAAAAATCATAAAAAAGGATAATCCTGTAATCGCAAGAGATGATTGCTCTATTGTGAAGCTTGAGCAATATAAAATAAAAATCCAAACGGTTGAAGCAAAAATAGGATTATTCTTGAAAAAAGCGAATTCTCTTTGTGAGCTCCAATAATATGCAAAAGGGATCCATGCCATCAGCGAAAACCCTAAGGAGGCAACATATGCAGCCGTTATTGTGAAATGAAAAATTCTGTAGTACGAAAATAAGTATAAACTTATCATTGTGATTATACTAAAAATCATTTTGAAGCTTTTTTTATTATTTAAAAAGTAGATAAGATATGAAAGACTTGTAACTTGAACAAAAATAAAAAAAGTTCCAACAAGCGATTTTGCAATTTTTTGTGCTAGCAATGCATCAACGCCAAGATTGTATAAAATACGACCAAAAGGTAACATGGCTAGACTCATAAGAATGTCTGCGAAATGACGCCCGCGTTGCCAGCCATAAATATTGGTAAAATTAAATAAGCTGTAAAAAACGTCTCCATGGGTGGCGTATCCCCAGTCATCGCCCATCACAGGAAAAACAAAGTGTAATGAAAAAAGTTGTATAAAAACTACTGTAAAAAATCCATAAAAAAGGTAAGAAATAATTGCATGATTGCTGGACAAGTTTCCTTTTTCACTGGAAATTATTGTTATTGTGCTAAAAAAAGCAAAAATCTTTTTTTGACATAAAAGGAGAATACTAACATTTATGCAAAGAAAACAACCTATAAATGCAATTTTAGCAATTTCATTCATCCAAAATTCTCTTTTTATTTCTTTGGATCGAATGCCCTCAAGAATATCTAAAAGAATAAAACTTCTCACCTGTGGTAAAAGAAGAATTAGGGAGACCGTAAAACATAATCCTAAAGCCGTAAATATAAGCCAACGATTTTTCATTTTTTTCCTTTATAATTTTGTGGAAGTATAGCAAGTATATATTTTTAGTCAATATTTGTTGTGCCGAACATAGATACTATCTTCTATTAATCATTTGACTTTGCAGGGCAGACTTTGTCCACGATGTTCTTGTGTCGCAGAGTTTTTTTGCTGGCTGAAAGCTGAATGAGGGAATCATTATTTTACTCGATAAAGAAGATTTTTTTTCAAGTTCGATTGCTTTTTTTTCTAATTCCTCAAATTCATTTCGCACAGAAGAGGGATTAATTAGGGCTCTAAAAAATTTTACCAGTGTTAATTTTTTGCGATTTTTAATTTTCTTTTCAAGCTTTTTTTCTTTTTTCTGCTCAATGCGAAGTCTTCGCTCATCAAGTTGAGCCTTTTTGTATGCTTCTTTTTTTGTGTAATAATCAGCATCTTCTATACTTGCTGGGTTAAAAAGGGCTCGTAAAATTCTTGCTAAAGTTATTTTATTTTTCATAGAATCCTCTTTGCTTAGACGGGCAAATTTCCATGCTTTTTTGCAGGAAGTTTATCTTTTTTGCCTTCAAGCATATCAAAAGCATCAATAATTCGTTGCCGAGACGTTGCAGGCTCAATCACGGCATCCACAAAGCCACGTTTTGCCGCTTGATACGGATTTGCAAATTCCTTTGAGTACACATCAATCATTTCTGCACGTTTTGCATTTTTATCGCTTGCTGCATCAATGTCCCGCTTAAAAATAATATTGATTGCACCGTCTGCACCCATAACGGCAATTTCTGCAGTCGGCCATGCAAGCACCATATCACCTCCAGTTGCCTTACAGCTCATGGCAAGATACGCTCCGCCGTAGGCTTTTCGAGTAATCAGGGTAACTTTTGGAACGGTTGCTTCTGAATATGCATAAAGTGCCTTTGCTCCATGACGAATGATTCCGCCATGCTCTTGTGCAACGCCAGGTAAAAATCCTGGAACGTCAACAATTGTCAATAAAGGAATATTAAACGCGTCACAAAATCGCACAAATCGTCCAATTTTATCGCCAGAGTGCATGTCGAGGCATCCTGCCATAACAGTCGGCTGATTGGCAACAATTCCGACGCTTCGCCCATTAATACGAGCAAAACAAGTGATGACGTTTTTTGCAAAGCACTCAGAATATTCCATATAATCGCCGTTGTCCGTAAGCTTTTTGATAATATCAAACATATCATAGGGTTTATTGGCACTGTCTGGAATAATAGTATTAAAATCTTCTATTAATTGATTGGGATTTTCTTTGCAGTCGGCTAATGGCGTAACTTCCATATTATTTTGTGGTAAAAATGAAAGAAGCTTTTTGATTTTATCAAGGCAATCTTTGTCGTTTGCAGTAAAAAAGTTTGCACAGCCACTTTTACTATTATGAGCCTCCGCTCCACCGAGTTCGTCAGCCGAAATTTGCTCGCCTGTTACCGCTTTGATAACTTGAGGGCCGGTAATAAACATTTGCGACGTTTTATCAACCATAAAAATAAAATCTGTTAGTGCAGGAGAATATACCGCACCGCCAGCTGATGGTCCCATAATCGCAGAGATTTGGGGAATTACGCCAGAGTTTCGCGTGTTTCGAAAAAAGATTTCGCCGTAACCGTTGAGAGAGTCAAGCCCTTCTTGAATACGAGCACCGCCTGAATCACAAATACCAAGAATTGGACAGCCAACTTTTGCCGCCATATCCATTGCTTTGCAGATTTTTTGCGCGTGATATTCGCCCAAAGAGCCGCCAAGAATAGTAAAATCCTGTGAAAAGGCATAAACAAGCCGTCCGTTGACTTTGCCATATCCTGTAATAACGGATTCGGAAGGCAATTCTTTCATGCCAAAATTTGAACATCTGTGTTGAACAAAGGCGTCAATTTCAACAAAGGTTCCTTCGTCAAAAAAGTACAGCATTCTCTCTCGTGCAGTCATTTTTCCGCCCGCGTGCTGCTTTTCAATACGAGCCTTTCCGCCCGCTTCAAAAATTTGCTCTTCTTTTTGTTTGAGTTCTTCTAATTTTTCTTGTACAAGTGACATATATTCTCCTCAAAATGATTAAAAATCGTTTATCCCATTAGAGTTTTGCAGTATGAAACATATAAGTATTTAAACATAGGACGTAAATATAATCGACATTTTTTTTAATTTTGTCAAGTATAAAATCACTATGAAAAGTGAGAAAAAATATCGTCGTAAAAAAGAGATTTTCTTCTACCGACACCAAAAGCACTTGTAAGCCTGATTTTTAAAGAATAGAGTTGCGTTTTTTTGTTTTCTTAGTGATCAATTATTATTATCAATAATCAAATTATATATTGGAGTTAAATTAAAACACTGTACTAGATAAGTTAAAACAACTCTTTTTCAGCTAAATTATTTGTATTTTGTTTGCAACTTCACTCACTTTGAGCTTGCTGTAACTTGCATATGAATGGCTATAGACAATGTTGTTTGAAATAATCTTCTCCTTAAACAACAGAGAGAAAAATATTTGTGGTTGTATTATTTAGGATATAGATATAAACCTTGCCACGTTTTAGCAATTTTTTTGCACACAAACTTTGTTTGTAAACGAGTTCCTCCAAAATAACTTTCATCAACCTCTATTTCACCTGAAAATTTAGTTGTTTCTTGCTGATATTGAAAAATTAATTCTCTCAATCGATGAAAATGTGAAACAGTACTCTTAAAATTTACCTCTACAAGCTCGCCTGCACTTCGTGCTGTTGACCCTAACACAAAATATTTAATGAGTTTTTCTTTAAGTGGTACAGCCTCAAATTTTATAGTTCATTTACTTTGATAATTATATTTGATATTGTCCAGTTACATTCCAACAACCTTGATTTTTTTTGTGCATCTTTTTATAATTTCACCGTGCTTAAATTTTACTCAAATCCAGCAAACAAGCACTGGAATGCCCTGCACCTTAAGGAGAAACAATGTCAAAATCAGTTAGTAAGACAATAGGAATTTTAACATCAGGCGGAGATGCTCCAGGGCTAAACGCTGCTATTAGAGGAGTTGCACGCACAGCAATTGATCAATTTGATATGAAGGTAATCGGCATACGCGATGGCTACCGCGGCTTAATTGAAAACAATACATTTGAAATGCACCAAGAGGACTTTTCTGGAATCATCATGCGAGGCGGAACCATTCTTGGAACATCACGCGAGAAGCCATTTAAAACTGCAAACAATGAAAACGGAATAAATGCCGTTGATCACATAAAACAAAACTACAAAAAGCTTGGACTTGACGCCTTGGTTGTGCTTGGCGGAAACGGCACCAATACAACGGGAAGCCTCTTACACAATGAGGGCTTAAATATTATTGGATTGCCAAAAACAATTGATAACGATATTGCTGAAACAGACACAACGTTTGGATTTCACAGTGCGGTAAGCGTCGCAACCGAAGCAATTGACCGTATTCATACAACCGCACACAGTCACAATCGTATTATGGTTGTTGAAGTTATGGGTCACAAAGCAGGGTGGCTAGGCTTATACGCAGGTGTTGCAGGCGGAGGAGATATTATTTTATTGCCAGAAATCCCGTACAATATTGACTCAATTACCAAGCATTTAGTTAGACGAAAACAGCAAGGAAAAGCCTTTTCGATCGTTGTTGTTGCTGAAGGAGCACGCTCTATTGAGGAAGCAATGCTTGAAAAAAAGGTCTTCAAAAAGCAACGTTCAGAAATGACGACTTCCATCGGATACCGAGTAGCAAAAGAATTGTCAATTGCAACACAGCTTGAACCACGAGTTACCGTGCTGGGCTACGTACAACGCGGTGGAACTCCCGTGCCGTATGATCGTGTTCTTGCAACACAATTTGGAACCCACGCCGTTCATTTACTTGCAAAAGGAGAATACGGTAAAATGGTTGCTCTTAAGAACAATGAAATAACAAGCGTTCCACTAGAAAAAATTGCAGGCAAAACAAAAAAAGTGCCAATGACCGATTCTTTACTAATCAGTGCAAGGGAAGTTGGCACCTGCTTTGGGGATAATTAATGGGACTGTACTATATTTTATTCATTTTTCTTTAAGAGGTGTAGCCCCTTGATTTAAGCGTCGATGGAATTACTACTTTTTTGATCAAAGAATGTAGTAGATTCAATACTCTTCTCTGTTGGATCATCTGCGTCTAAGATATTTACTTCATCAAAGTTATAAACATTCTCAATCTCTATATTTGGGATTTGCCAAATATAGAGAAATTTTTCAGCTATGTTATTAGCTCTTTCCTCCATTTTTCTTGCTCTTTTCCATCTTCATTCATATATTTTTTCTCGCAAAAGATTTTGGTTCTTGACTAGCATCTAAAAAATAAACAAGGTGTAAGTAAATGAAATTCAGTAGATTAAGTACATATAAAATCAATAAAATAGTTTTGTGTTTTAGCGAAGATATTACCGCAACGGCAGCAGCAAAAATTGTGAAGGTAAATCGAAATACAATTAATAGCTATTACAAATTTATTCG